>JBGVBB010000154.1:0-3140 GCA_045225155.1 Elusimicrobiaceae bacterium | reverse complement strand
ACTTCTGATTCGAAATATTTTTGTCTGTCCATTTCCCATGCAACAGAACCAAACATAGTTAAAAATCTTCTATATGAATCGTAGCAGAAACGGGGGTTATTAGTTAGTCTTACCATAGCTTCAACAGTTTCATCGTTTAAGCCGAGGTTTAAAATTGTTTCCATCATACCGGGCATTGAACTTCTTGCACCAGAGCGGACGGAAACCAAAAGCGGATTAGTTTTTGAACCGAATACTTTGCCGGTTTCTTTTTCAACTTTCTTTAAATTTGCGGCAACTTCGGCTTTTAAAGATTTCGGGTAAGTTCTTTTGTTATTCCAGTAGTATGTGCACACTTCGGTAGAAATTGTAAAACCGGGCGGCACCGGGAGTTTGAGTTTTGGGTGGCCTGCCATCTCTGCAAGGTTGGCACCTTTACCACCGAGTAGTTCCTTCATGGAACCGTTTCCGTCAGCGCGGCCTGCGCCGAAGGAATAGACATATCCTTTATGTTTTTTTACTGCCATGATTCCTCCATAAATTTCGGGTTAAACCCGTCAAATATATTACAATAAATTATACCATTTTTTGAGATATGAGTTTAGAAGAAAAAACTATAATTTATACACAAAAGAAAGTTGGGCATCTTTTGTACCGTCGCGGCGATAGGAAAAGAAATCTCTTTTATTGCAAGAGGTGCATTCACAATGGCAGCCGGTTTTTATTTCGCTTTCTTCAATACCGGCGGCCTTTAGTTGCAAAATTATCGCTTTATCAAGATCTACAAAAATTTTATTATCACGGTGGATAACCGCTTCTTTTGGAAATTTGCTTGCAACGTCTTCCTTAACTTCAAAACAACAATCTTTAATGTGTGGGCCGATATATGCCTGAAGTTTTTCAGTAGTTTTTGTTTTGATAAGTTCTGCCGCTTTTTTGGGAAGTTCTTGCACAACACCCCGCCAGCCGCAATGCGTTAAAGATACATATTTACCGTCTGCGGACCATAAATAAAGCGGAACACAATCTGCAGTTAAAATCATCACACCTGTTTGCGGTAAAGATAAAAGCCAACCGTCTGCTTCATGTAAATTTTGTGCTTTATAATTTCTTAAATCTTCTTCGTTATTTATGGTAATAATTTTATCCCCGTGCACCTGTTTTAAACCAAGTATTTTTGTGGGGGGGATACCCAAACTTTCAAAAATTTTAGCGGCGATTTCTTTATCGCGTGCTGAGCCTAAATCACGCCCCACTGTGCCGGAAATTATGCCTAAATTTATTAAACGTTCGTCGGAATAAATATTCATTTTGCTAATTCTGCCTTAATAGATTTTTGGTTTAAAATTGCTTTTGCCAAGATTTCAAAATGTTTTGGTGCATCACTTGTATATGCTTGAATTTTGCCTTTTGCTTTAGAGTTATTTAATAAATTATTTTGCGCTAAAATATTTTTAGTTTCAAGTGCGGTATTATGCGCTGAATCAATTAATTTTACGCCGGGCCCAAGCATTTTTGCAATTTGATTTTTAATTATCGGGTAATGCGTGCAACCTAAAATTAGAGTGTCAGCACCGCATTTCTTAACGGGTGCAAGATAATATTTTAACATCGTGGGTAACAAAGTTTTGAGTAATTTTTTATCTTCAATTAAAGGTACTAAAAGCGGACAGGCAAATTGGTAAACTTTTAAATTTTTATTTAATTTTGAAATAGTATTTTTGTAACTGTTACTGTTAACCGTTGCTTGGGTTGCTATGACGGCAATTTTACCGTTTTTTGTCGTTTTAACGGCTTGCTTTGCAGCCGGAAGTAAAACACCCAGTAAATCAACTTTTGCAATTTTTTTAATGCTTGGCAAAGCCAAAGCAGATGCGGTATTACAACCCACAATAATAAATTTAACTTTTTTATTTTCCAAAAATTTTACGATTTCAGTAGAATATTTTGTTACTGCTGTTTGAGATTTATTACCGTAAGGTACATGTGCGGTATCACCGAAATAAATAATGTTTTCTGCCGGTAAAACTTTTTGCAAAGCTTTTAAGATAGTAAGCCCACCGACGCCTGAATCAAACAAACCGATAGGGGCCTTGCTTTGCATATTAGAACCTAACGCCGAAGTTGGCTTCATAACCAACGCCGTAGGAAGCGAAATTTGCGGCTAAACTCATGTCCATATATTTAGGTAATTTAAAGTTTAAGCCTACGGTTCCGCGTGCGGTTGTTGAATATGATTTTTTATCAAGTAAACTTGTATCATCTGCACTTTCTACCGTTAAAATCATATAATCAACACCGGCACCCACATAAGGCGTAACATAAGGTGTTTTAAAAGCAACAACTAAATTGCCGCTGTAATGTGATACTGAAAAATCACGGTATACACCTGCTTGTGCCAAAGTAACAAGCATGGCTTGAAAGGTGTAATTTTCGTCACGCGGGCGCGTTATGCCCCATTTAAGGCCGCCGCCTGCAAGAGTTAAACCGTCATAAGAAATGGCACGAATAAAACCGTCCAAGCGGAAAGGCAGGCCGATTTCCCCTTGAATAAGCGGCATAAACAGATTTTTATTATCATCACGAGGGCCAAGGGCAGTATCTTTTTTATTTAAACGCGGAACATAGACACCGTGCATGGAAAGTTGGAAACCGCCCCAACCCAAAATGCGTCCTGTAGAATAAGAAGAAGCCCCAAGCATAGCTGCCAAATCTTTAGAAAAATATGGCAGGTTTTCTGCCGAAACATTAGCCCTAAAACCGTTAAAAGAAGAAACAGCCATGGCAAATGTCGGCGTAAAAAGTAAAGTTAAAAGTAAAAGTTTTTTAATAAGTTTCATAAAAATAATCCCTAATTAATTATATAAAAACTAAAGCGAAAGTGCCAAAGTTTCACCCTTTTTTACGCGTCCTTTTAAAGTCCCCGAAGGTAGTTCTACCGTATATTTGGCCTTTAAAAATAGCGGGCTTACACGCCAAGGTTTCATATTTTCAATAATATGCAAAACTTTTAAATCTTCATCTAAAAAGATAACATCAATGTTAAACCTCATAAAACAAGTATGAATTTGCGTGCAAGGTTTTAAAATTATTCCGCTTCCTGCCGGTAAATTTTTTTTAAACATTAGTCCCATCAGACGGCTACAAAATGTGTTATTTAA
>JBGVBB010000153.1:0-7439 GCA_045225155.1 Elusimicrobiaceae bacterium | reverse complement strand
ATTTTGTAACTTCAATATAATATCCGAAAACAGAATTAAAACCGATTTTTAATGAAGGAATACCGGTTTTTTCCCTTTCACGATTTGCAATTTGTTCCAAAACTACGGCGGAATTTTGTTTTAAATCTCTTAATTTATCAAGTTCCGCATTATAACCGGCGCGAATTATACCGCCATCACTCATTTTTATGGGCGGTGTTTCGTTTATAGCGGTAAAAAGCAAGGCGGAAATTTCTTTAAGTTTAACTAAATTTGTTAGAAATACCTGTTTAAATTTAGGCATTAGGTCCGGATATTTTTTAAACCAATTTTCAAAAGCCAACAAATTAAAAAGTGCTTTCCTTAAACCGGCTGCCTCACGCGGAGTTAAAGAAGAATTAACAACACGTGTCATAATGCGCTGGATGTCGCAAATTTCTTTTAAAATAAGAGCAAGACCATTTAATGCCTGTTCGTTTTTAAGTAAAGAAGATACAGCACTTTGTCTAAATAAAATTTCCTCTTTATCAAGTAATGGGTGTAATAACCACTCTTTAAGCAAACGCGCACCCATAGGTGTTAAAGTATAATCTAAAAGGCCCCACAGAGTGTTTTTCCTATTGCCGCTTTTGCTGCGGACAAGTTCCAAAGTTTCCACCGCGCTTGCATCAAGTTGCATATAAGAAGTTATTTTGCGGTAAACGGGAACAAAATATTCTTTAAAACTTTTATCTGATTGCTCTGCATATTTTAAAGCCCCTAAAGCCGCTTTTAAAGCAAGGGGGGTTTCTTCAAACACAGAGGGCCAAGCATCGGGCATTTCAACCCCTTCAATGTTCGGCATTGAAGAAAATGTTACGCCCTCCGGCAAAAGTAATTTGCTTTGTAAAGTGCCCAAGTCTTGTTTTGATAAAATAATTTCGCTTGGGTTTACACTTGCAAGCAAAGAAGATAATTCTATTAAAGACGGGTCCTTTTCCCCTTGCGTAAGCCAAAATTCACCTGTAGAAAATTCAAGGCAAGCCGCACCCCAAGAATTATGCGCCAAAACCAAAGACACTAAAAAATTCGGGTTTTTTGCCTCTAAGATTGAATCTTCAAGAACAGTACCGGGGGTAATAAAACGCACTATTTTGCGCTCAAAAAGTTTAGTTTTTGGGTCCGCCACATTTGAAGTTTGTTCACAAATTGCAATTTTTTTATTGGCAGTTAAAAGTTTAGCAATATAAGTATTCGCTGCATGGTAAGGCACCCCGCACATAGGTTCACCGGCACGGGCAGTTAATGTAAGGCCGAGTACTCGGCTTGCTTCTTTGGCATCATCCCCGAACATTTCATAAAAATCGCCGAGCCTAAAGAAGAGTAAGGCATGCGGATACTGCTTTTTAATATCATAATACTGCTGCATTAGGGGCGTCATATAATTAAATTATAACATTTAAAGACTAAACTTATAGAAGAAATTTGCCTGTATTTTTTTGATTTTTTGTTTATCGGTAGTGGCTCCGCCAAGGAAAATTGCCTCCCCTTCAAACAAACCGCCGCTTAATTTGAAACCCCAGTTATCAAAATTAAGGCCGGCATTTAAATTAATTTCTTTGGCATAATAATTGTGGCTATTAACATTTTCTTTACCGGAAGAGTAAACAAAAACACCTAATCCACCGTATAGGAAAGAATATTTATTAGGGTTAAAATCAAAAACAGCATAAATAATTTGCGGGCTTGCCGGCATAAGTTCTTTATAATTCATACCGCCGTAAATTATGCCTGTTTGCAATTTTTGCGGGAATGTAACAAACTTTTCTTTGTCCGAAAACAAATAAAAACCTAATTTATTGTTTAAAATACCTGTTTTATAAGAATTTTGGGAATAATATTCCCCGTTAAAAGCATAACCCTTGTACGAAGGTTTTGTAGTAATACTTGGGGTTATTTCCTTTTCGTAACCACCGTTTTTTGCTCCGTAAAAACGCAAACCCGAACTTTCACTTAAAAACAAATCAATACCCGCACCGTAAATATGTAAATTGGAATCTATTTTATTAATATTTTCCGTATACTTTTTATTTTGAAAGAAATAAAAACCGGATATATTTAACCAATCCAAAGGTTTACCTGTAATTTTAGTGCCGGCAAGTTTTGCTTTTTTATCTTCGTCAATTTGTGCTTCTTGGGCCAAAAGTGCGGTAAAATCTATACGATTGTTTGTAAAATCGTATCTTATACCGTCTAAAGCAGTGGGGCGCGCCAGATCTTCAACTAAATTATCACCGTAGTAAATGAAAGGCGCAAGGGTTTCGTCTTCAAAAGTAAAACGACCCAAATTAAAATCCGAAGCACCTAATTTATATCTAAAATATGCTTGCCAAATTCTTGCTTGTGTTTTGGTTTTAGGTTCTTGATTTACATCATAAGAGGTTTGTGCATAAGGGAGAAAGCGTAAAGATAATTCCTCTGTTACCTGATAGGTAAAATCTATACCGAATCTGGCATAAGCGGCTTTATAATCTGCCAAAAAAGTTTCCGGCGTATTTGCTTTAGTTGCAAACAAATCTAATTTTGCATCGAGCATCATATTGTCAGGTAAAACACCGGCAAACAACGGTGTTACCAAAAACAATGACATTACAGCATAAAATTTAGAAATATGCTTTTTCATTTAACCTACACCTATTTGTATAGGTAAATTTTAGCATTTATTGAGAAAACGCACAAAATATTTATATTTGTAGTTATTTCTTTTTGCTTTGGATGTAATTTAAAACGATTTTTTTGAATTTTCGGCCACGATCTTCAAAATCTGTGAATTGGTCAAAAGAAGAACATGCCGGGGAAAGTAGCAAAATATCACCGCGTTTTGCATGGCTGAAAATATATTCAACCGCATTCTTTAAATCGCCCTTTTCAACAATAGGAAAATAAGGCCCGATATCTTGCTTAATAATTGGGCTTGATTCACCGATTAAAACCGCCTGCTTACAATATTTTTGCAAGTACGGCAAAAGCGGTGTGTAAGGTGAACCTTTATGCCTGCCGCCCAAAATCAGCCAAATATTATTTGCACTGTTAAAAGATTTTAAAGCAGGAATTGTACTTTCAATATTTGTGGCTTTTGAATCGTTATAACATTTAATACCCTTAAACTCAGCAAAATATTCAATGCGGTGTTCAAGGCAGTTAAAAATATCAAACCCTTTTTGGACTGCTTTTTGGCTTACTCCCCCCGCAAAAGCCATCAAAGAGGCCGCCATGGCATTTTCAATATTGTGTATACCGACAAGCAACTTTGGCGGTTTTAAGTGCGCACCGGATGAAAATATAAGTTCATCCCCGTCATAAAAAACATCCACACGCACGCTATGTTTAACCTCTGAAGAAAATGTTAATACACGGCTTTTTGCTTTTTTAATAAGGCTAACGCAAACTGTGTCCCCACCGTTAGTAATAAAAAAATCATCCTTACCTTGTTGTTTAAAAACTTTGCTCTTTGCCAAAATATAATTATCAATACCGCCGTGGTGATCAAGATGGTCCGGCGTAATATTTAAAAGTGCGGAACAAAAAGGTTTAAAATAAGTACTGTCCTCAAGTTGATAACTTGAAACTTCTAAAACTATTAAAGAATTTTCTTCAATTTTATCGGCGTAACTTGTTAGAGGTGTGCCGATGTTGCCGGCAACATAAACTTTTTGTTTTGTTTTAATTTCTTTTACATGTTCCTTTAAAATTTCACCGAGCATTACCGTTGTGGTGCTTTTACCGTTTGTACCGGTAACCGCAAAAACTTTAACACTTTTTGGGACAAAGGCCAAAGCAATTTCCACTTCACTGAAAATAGGTTTTTTAAGTGCTTTTATTTTTTGGATAACCGTATCAAAGTGGCTTATACCAGGGCTTTTAATAAAAAAATCACAGTTAAAAAATTGCTCCGTAAAACCACCGGTAAAAACTTCAATACCTTCTAAACCTACCGGCAAAGGTAAGTGGCGAGAATCAGCCAAAATGACTTTAAAACCTTGCCTATGTAAAAATTTTGCGGCGGCTTGCCCGCTTTTCCCAAGCCCGATAACACCGGCGGTTTTACCTTTAAATTTTTTAAAACTAAACATAATTTTTAAGGGCTTTTATGGCCTCTTCCTCGTCTGAAAAATGTATTTTGCCTGTGGGCAATATTTGATAGTCTTCATGGCCTTTGCCGGCAATTAAAATTATATCGCCTGCTTTGGCTTGGCTTATCGCTTTATTTATGGCTTTACGCCTATCGAGTTCCACTTCATAATTTGTGTGGTTGCCAACACCTTTCAAAATATCTTTTAAAATATTTTGCGGATCTTCACGGCGAGGGTTATCATTTGTTATTATAACGAAATCGCTGTTTTCCACCGTACAAGCACCCATTAAGGGGCGTTTTGTCGTATCACGCTCGCCGCCGCAACCGAATACAGTTATAATTTTACCTTTTTTGTAGGGTTTAACGGTATCAAAAGCACGGAGCAAAGCCTCTTGCGTATAAGCAAAATCTACAAAAACATAAAAGGGTTGCCCTTCTTTTATTGCCTGCATACGGCCTGCAACACCTTGCAAACTGCTAATGCCTTTAATGGCTGTTTCTAAAGTAATTCCGTAAGTGCTTGCCGCCGCAATAGCCGCCAAAGCATTATAGACATTATGCGCACCAAGCAAATTTATTTTTGCGGTTTTACCGTTTACTTTAAAAGTTACACCGTCTAAAGAGGGTTGTATATCGGTTGCCGCAAAATCCGCTTTGCCCTTTATTGAATAAGTTAAAATTTTGATTTTGCCCTCAAGCATTTTATAAAGTTTTTGGCCGTATTCATCATCAATATTAATAATTGCGGTTTTGTTTTGCTTTGGGTTTTTGGGGTTGAGTAAACTATCAAAAAGTTTATATTTGGCATTAAAATAATTTTCAAAAGTATGATGGAAATCTAAATGGTCGCGTTGCAAATTGGTAAAAATAGCAGTATCAAAATTAACGCCGTCCACGCGTTTTAACTCCAAAGCATGGGAAGAAACTTCCATAATGCAACTGTCTGCACCCTGATTAACTGCGGTGTATAAAATATTTTGCAAAGTTAAAGCGGCCGGCGTTGTATTTGGGGCTTTGCTTAAAACTTGGCGGTTAATACGGTAATTTATAGTACCGAGCACCGCCGGAATTTTGCTGGCCGCAATCAAAATGCTTTCAAGTAAATAAGAAATACTTGTTTTGCCTTTTGTACCGGTTATCGCAAACATCTTGAGTTTATTAGACGGATTATCATAAAACTTTAGAGCGGCGGAAGCCATAGATGCTTCAATATCTTCCACTAAAACTGCTTGTTTTAAATCTAACTTTTCCTGGCTGATAATTGCGCAAGCGCCGTTTTGTAAGGCAGCGGGTATAAATTTATGACCGTCTACGGTATGGCCTTTAATTGCAAAAAACACAAAACCCTTTTGCACTTTTTGGGAATCTTGAGTTAAACCCAAAACATCACAATCAAAACTTGCGGTTGGAAAAAGTTCTCTAAGTTTCATAAAATATATTATGCTCAAAAAATCTTTACTTGAAAAATTATATGCGAAATATAACCACTTGTGTTATGTTTCACCAGATCCTTTACAATTTTGCCGCCCTTATAAATACAAAGAGCAACAGGAAATTGTCTGCCTTATTGCCGCGTCTTTCGCTTACGGTAATGTTAAGCAGATAATAAAGGCCGTCAATAATATTTTACTTAATTTAGGGCCTAGACCGAAAGACTTTCTTTTAAAAACCACCAAACCCGAACTTAAAAAAATGTTTAAAAACTTTAAATACCGCTTTACAACCGGGACGGAAACGGCTGATTTTTTGTGGGCAATTTCCCAAACAGTTAAAGAATACGGCAGTTTGGAAAACCTGTTTTTAAAATTTTATAAACCGAATAAAGATTTTGTTTTTGCCCTTAAAAACTTTGCCGCACATTTAAGAAGTTACGGCAATATTAACACTTTGATACCGAACCCGACTAAAAACAGTGCATTAAAACGCCTTAATTTGTTTTTGCGTTGGTGCGTTAGATGTGATGAAGTGGACCTTGGTTGTTGGAAAGGTGTGGACTGTGCCGATTTGCTTATTCCGCTAGATGTACATATGCACCGCGCCGCAAAAGCACTTGGGTTAACTAAACGCAATCAAGCGGACCTTAAAACCGCTTTGGAAATTTCTGCCAACCTTGCAAAAATTAATCCGCAAGATCCGATAAAGTATGATTTTTGCTTAACGCGTTTTGGTATTCGCCCCGATATGAGCGAAAAAGATTTGGAAGAAATGGCTAAAAAGTTGTAATTTCTTTGCCGTTTTCTATTGTTTTTAAGTTGCTTGCGGTGGCGGTTTGCCCTGCTTTAAAAGATAAATTGTTGTTTGTGCCTATTTGCTTTTTACCGTCAATTAAAACCCAACCGTTTTCCGCCGTAACACCGCAATAATCTTGCCCGGCAAAAGCAGGCATAATTTTAGCATTTGTCTTTATTAAAAGCGGTTCAATTTCTTTTGAAATTTCCCCATACGGCAAGTAAATATTTTTGATTTTTAAATCAAAATCATTAAGCATATAAAAATAACTTTTTGAAAGTGAATTTATAAATAAACAGTCAATCTTTTTAGTACCGAGTGCAAGCAAAGCCTTTTTGGCAGTACTGCCGCTAATGCTTGCACCAAGCATTTTTGTTTGATTACCGTCAAGCAAAATTACATTTAAATTATATCGCCCTTTTAAAACGGTAACTTCTTGCGGTTTAATAAAAATACCGCCGCTGAAAACCAATGTCGCCAAGATAAAAACGATAATAAAACTTTTCAATTTCTTTTTAAACAAAGGTAAATTAAGCAAGTAAAAAAGCAAAATAAAATAGGCAATTATTGTTGTGCTTTTTAAAGCAGGCGCAGTAATATTTGACATCGGTAAACTTGCAAAAAAGTTTACTAAATACTCAAAACAAAGCAATAAAAACTTAATTACAAACAAAACCGGTACAAAAATAAATTTAACAAAAGATGCAAGCCAAAGTATAAAACCGCCTGCCATTAAAACTGCACTTAAAGGCACTAAAAATAAATTGGAAAATACCGCACTAAATGAAATTTTATAGAAGTAATTTGTAAATACAGGCACTAAAGCAAGTTGCGCGCATAAGGAAACAAAAAACAATTCCAACCCCCACCTTAATACAGGCGGGATTTTATAATTTATTTTAAAATTTGAAGTAAATAAAATTATTGCACAAGTTGCCAAAATTGACATTTGAAAACCGGCCTCAAATAAACTTTGTGGGTTTACAACTAAAATGAAAAACGCCGCCAAAAGTAAACCTTGCATTATGCCGCTTTTGCGCCCTAAAATAAAACCGATAGTGCCTGCAACTGTCATCAAGTAAGCACGGAGCAGCGGTGCATCCGCCCCGGCAATAAG
>JBGVBB010000152.1:0-13958 GCA_045225155.1 Elusimicrobiaceae bacterium | reverse complement strand
AAATTGTCACTTAACATTTGTGCAAAAATATTCCCGTTACTTGTTATAAGTAACGTAAATATCAATACTATTGAAATTAGTTTTTTAAATACCTTGCCCATATATTTATATATTATGCATTTAACGGATTTTTGACAAGGGTAAAAAGACCTAAATTAAAGGGACTAAAGGGCCTAGGAAATTATTAGGAGTAGTTGAACAATAAAAAATACCTCTTTAAAAAATAAGAGGCATAAAGTATTAAAGACAAAAAAATATCTCCCGTTTGCACGGGAGATATTTTACAATTCGTTATACTGTATATTAGTTGCAAGCAGAGGCAGAGATATCGGCGAAATTACCTAATGAGCTGCAGATGCTACCTGTACCATCAGAACATTTTAATTTGCCGGACATGTATTCTTTACAAACTTTGTATTGGCCATATTTACCACTTTTTCTTTGTGCAACAACTTGAGTGCTACCTAATGTAATAGTAAAGTTGGTGGTAGTAAAGTTGTTACCGGAAGAAACAGCACTGCCGCTTTCATTGGTGAAGTCTAAGTCAATACCGGCAAAGCTTGTGGTATAATTATCATTGACCAAGTAATATCTTTGTTCAGCACCAGCGATGCTACCCAATAATGACAATGCTTCAGCTGAGCGAGATTTCTCAACAGCTTTGAAGTATTGCGGTAAGGCAATTGCTGCCAAAATGCCGATGATCAAAACGACCACGAGCAATTCAATGAGGGTGAAACCCTTTTTATTCATTTTCATAATTATCTCCTTTTTGTACCAAGTAGGTACAATTACAGTTTAGTATAAATTCCGGGCAATGTCAATACACTTTTAAGGGCCTAGATTATCTAGGCCCTATTAAACAAAAACAAATAAGGTTTTACTTTACATTTCTTCGGGGGAAGATACGCCGATTAACTCAAGCCCTTTTGAAATACGCTCCTTAACTAAAGAGCAAGTAAACAAACGGGAGGAAGTTAACTGCAAATTCTTCTCATCAAGCACGCGGCAACTGTCATAGAAAGAGTGGAATAAACCAGCAAGCTCGGTTAAATAAGTGGTTAAGTGGTGCGGGCTTAAATCGCGTACACAATTTTCAAGCACAGGTTTAAACCAAAGCATTTTACTGAGCAAAGCACGTTCCGCAGGGGCAAGATTTTCCGTATTAACTTTAGTGGCGATTTCAATATTCTTTTCCTTAGCGGTTTTAAATATGGAACATATACGTGCGTGTACATATTGAACGTAAAAGACAGGGTTTTCATTAGTTTTCTTTTTAGCAATATTTATATCAAAATTTAAATGTGCATTAGGTGTACGGCTTGCAAAAAAGAAACGGCAGGCATCACGGCCAACATCATCCATAAGTTCCCTTAATGTAATAAAGGTACCGGCACGTTTAGACATTTTAACCTTTTCGCCGTTTTCAATTAAATGAACAAGTTGGTGAATAATGGCGGTAAAACTTTCTTCTTTTTTGCCGAGTGTTTTAACTGCCGCTTTCATACGCGGAACATAACCGTGATGATCGGCACCCAAAATATCTATAAGGTGTGTATAACCGCGGTCATACTTATTTTTATGATAGGCGATATCTGCTAAATAATATGTAGGGCGTCCGTCGGAACGAACTAAAACGCGGTCTTTATCGTCATCATCACCAGTAGTACCAAACCAAACGGCACCGTCCTTTTCATAAACCTCGCCGGTTTTTTTAAGGAAATCCAAAGTTTTATCAAGTGCCTTTTCTTTATGCAATTCACTTTCCCTAAACCAACGGGTAAATTCCACACCGAAATCTTTCATGTCTTGCTGTTGGGTTTTAATTAGTTCTTCCATAGCAAAACGGCCGTATTCGCTTTTGGGCAAACCTTGCGGAATTTTTTTGGCAAGGTCAACTAAATATAGGCCGTGGTAACCGTTTTCAGGCGGTTCTTTACCTTCGGCACGGGCTTGCAAAGACTGGCCAAGAAGTTCTGCCTGATTGCCGGCATCGTTAACATAATACTCGGCATCGCAAGCATGGCCCAAAGCACGGAAGATTTTTACCAAACTGTCGCCTAAACTTGCACCGCGCCCACTTGCAACATGCAAAGGCCCTGTGGGGTTTGCGGAAACGAATTCTATTAAAACCTTTTCTGTCGGGACAACACCTTCATTTGTTCTGTCTTTTAAACGGCGGTCCCTGGATGCTTCAACTAAAAAACTATCACTTAAAACTATATTTATAAATCCGGGAGGTAAAAATGTCGCGGCGGAGATTTCTTCAAAATCTTCCAAAACCTCACAAACTTTTTTGGCTATTTCAAGCGGGTTTTTACGCATTATTTTTGCAGCACTTAAGGCCCAAGTTAAAGAAATATCTGCTTTAACGTGGCTAGGTGCAGGCGTAAAAATAACTTCCGGCAAACCGGAAAAATCTTTAAAACTGCCGGCTAAAGTGTTTTGAATTTTATTTTTAAGTGTATTTAACATTTATTTTGCACCTTTCTTAGTAGTTTTTTTAGCAATTTTTTTAACTGCTTTTTTTACAGTTTTTTTAGCAGGTTTCTTGGCCGTTTTTTTAACAGTTTTTTTGACGGTTTTTTTGGTTGTTTTTACTGTTTTTTTAGTGGTTTTTTTAGCAGGTTTCTTGGCTGCTTTTTTAGTGGTTTTCTTTGATTTAGCGACGGATTTTTTAACCGCTTTTATAACTGTCGGTATAAGTTCGGCAAAGTCAAACATTTTATCTAAGGCATAATATGCGCGGGCTTCTTCGGTCATTAAATGTAAAATAAGGCCGCCGTAATCGCTTACGCGCCAAATTTGGCTGCCGGAACCGTCACGGTTTAATTTAAAAAATCCGTCTTCTTTTAATTTAATGGAAACTTCTTCTTCAAGCGCATTTAAATGCGGGGCAGAAGTTGCCGTCGCCACTATAACATAGTCGCACAAAGAAGATTTATTACCCAAATCATACAAGGCAACGTTTTCGCCTTTTTTATCTTCCAAAATTTGGGCCGCTTTAATAGCCAGATTTTTTAAATTTTTGTTCATAAGAAACCTCCGTCTAGTGAAATTGTATCATTATTTAGCCGCCTTTGGCAATTTAAAATCTTCCCCTAAGTAAACCCTCGCCTCGCATATGGCGTTTTTATCTTCCATATAATGTATCTCTGTATTAGTAAGGCCTAAATGTTTGCTAAGTTCCTTTAAAGCATCAAGGCGTTTTGTTAATGCGACGATTTTTGTAGTATTTAAACGTTCGCTTGAAGTTCCAAAGTATATAACATCAACCTTAAAAACACCTTCATTGTGTAAAGTTCGTAAATATCTTGCGACTTCGGATGCAAGACCGTTATGATCAGAAGCATTAAAAACTTCCACTATCAAAATTGTTTCTTCCTCTTGTTTTTTATTTTCTAAAGTTATTTGTCTTTCTTCCGGGGCTTGAGTTTTTTGTTTCACCTTAGTTTGAGTTTTTTTAGGTTTTGGCGTTTCTTTGACTGTAAAATCAACACCGCGAAGATGCGGAAGTTCATAACTTAACAAAACAAAATCCCCGACGCTTATAAAAGTTTTTTTAGTTACACGCATCTTCAAATAGGAGTACATATAAGATAAAACCTTATATGGCCTTTGCGGCCAAACGGAAAGAGATTCTTTAAAATTATCCCAAAATAATTTGCGGTTTTTGGTTTCGGGCACAAAAATATAAGGGGCGCTTTCAAGTTTAAAACGTTTTGAAATTTCCACCACCGGCAAAGCACTTTCTTTATCGGTTAAATTAGTAATAACGCCTTTTTGCAAAGACGGATTATAAGAAATAAGCATTGCCGGTTTTGTTAAAATTAAAAAATTTACCGTTGTATTTTGGCGTTCACGTAAAATAGGAACAAGCGGGCTTGTAAAATAACTTAAGCCCCCCCACACCAAGACGGCAAGGGCGGTAAGAATTACAATATGGGCAATTATTTTTTCTTTGATACTGTTTCGTTCCATAACCTTATACCCTGCGGTGCAAGCCATTTATTTGTGCGGACAGTATAAATAAGTTTAACTGTTTCCGCCGCAAGTAAACCGTCATCTAAAGATTTTTTTAAAGCACTTTTAATTAACTTTATATCTTGCGGCCTTCTGCCTTTTGCACACATATCGGATATCATTAAAATTTTATCAAAAATTGTCATGTCTTTTGCACCTAAAGTATGGCATGCTATTGCCTGCAAAATTCCTTTATCTTTAACGGCAAATTGTTTTTTTGCTATATCGGCAGAAATATCCGCATGGAGTAATGCCGGTGCATATTTTGCAAGTTCTTTAAAATCTTCAATTTTAAGTTTATATTTTTTTGCATAAGTAACCATTTGATCTTTTGTCATAGATTTACCGGCGTCATGCAAAAGGCCGGCAAGTGCTGCTTTTTCGGCATCGATACCGTAAATTTGTGCGAGGGCAGATGCCTCTTTGGCAACTGCAAGAACATGATTAAAACGCGGTGCCTTTAAATGTTCCTTAAGCCACTTGTGGATATGTAAAGCATAAAGTGTATTGTCTTTAATAATTCCCGCAACACCCGGCAAAATTGCCTTCGGTGTTTTACCGTTTAACATAATTTGTAAACGTAAAGCACTAGAAGATATTTTAGGGAAAATTCCTTTCAAAATATGTGCTTTAAACGTCGGTTTAACCGCTTTATAACCCGGCCTTAAACCAATAACAAAAGTAGCATTTTTAAAATTGTATTCCGCATTTTTCCAGGTACTTAATGCAGCGGCACAATCGGTACCGACTAAAATAAAAATTTCTGCTTTGGGATATTTTTGTTTTATATATTTTACGGTTTCATAAGTGTAAACTTTACGGTGTTTTTTATTCTCAAAATCATCAAAAATTATGTTTTTATGTAAAGGTGCAAAAACCTTTTGTGCCATCAATTTACGTAAATGATATGGGGTTTGGCTTACTTCTTTATAAGGTGAATTATAGGCAACAAAAACATAACACAAATCGGGCTTAATTTCTTTTATAGCCGAAGAAAATAATTTTAAATGTCCGTTATGTACAGGATCAAAAGTACCGCCGTAAATTAAAATTTTCATTTAACTTTCTCCCTTAAAAACAGTGCAAAAGCCAAAGCAAAAATAAGCACAAATAAATAAATTAAAACCGTTACGATAAAATTACTTTTTGTGACGGTATATGCCAAAATATCCAAAACCATCGCCCCTAAAAATAAACAAATTAAAACTTGTGTTTTTGTTAAACCGCGGCGGAATATTCGCAATGCGACATGATCCGGACTGCCATGCAAAGGGGACATACCTTTAAGTAAACGGACTATTGAAACATAAATCGTATCAAAAATAGGTAAAGCTAAAATTAAGATCGGAACAAAAACCGCCAAAGGGTTTTGGGCGGAATAATCAACCCCAAGTGCCAAAGCGGAAAGCAAAAAACCCAAAACAGTGCTACCGCTATCACCTAGGAAACTTTTAATTTTACCAAGCCCGTGATTGTAAGGCCAAAAGGCCAAAGTAGCCCCGATTATCGCAGAGGCTAAAAAGTTAACGTAAATATTTTCAGACGGTAAAGAAATTAATAAAAATGCTAAACCGGCAAGCATGGCCTGGGAAGTGGCAAGGCCGTCTTGAATATCAAGCAAATTAAAAGCGTTTGTTAAACCGCATACCCATAAAATTGTTAAAACTGAACCCCAAGGTTCCGGGACAAATTGAATTTTAACATTAAAATAAATCAAACATCCGGCTGCCAAAGCCTGGAAAATAAGACGAACAACCGCACTTAAACCTTTGGGCTTTCTTATGTCATCAATTAAACCTAAAATAAAAATAATAACGGTGCCTAAAAAAATACCCCTTAAATTACGGAGTGTACCAGTAGGGAAATTAGTAGTAAAACGGATTATCGTTAGGCTTGCCAAAAAACCAAACATTATTGAAATACCGCCGATAAGAGGAACAATACCCTTATGATTTTTTAACACGGTCGGTGTATCTTTTAAGTATTTACCCAAACTTTTGCAAAAAACAGGTGTCAAAATAAAAGTTAAGATAAAAGACAAAGCAAAAGCCAAAGCAAAAAAAGTTAAAGTTTCATAACCCATAATAATATGATATAAAATATAGAGAGGTTTATAAAATGAAATTTTTAAATTTACTTATTTTAACTTTATGTTTTTGTGCTTGTGCAACAAGTTCAAATATTAAAAAAACTGCCGAAACAGATGGCAGAATAATACCTGTTTTTATGGTAAACGGCGAACAACGCACCGCCTTAAAAACAACCCTTGAAGCAAAAGGAAAAGCCTATAATTTTTTATTGCTTGCAACTAAAAAAGACGGTTATACAAATTTTAAACTGATAGGCGATTTTGCCACAGTTTTGGCTTCACTTAATTTGCATGGTGAAACTTTTGAATATGAAAGCAATGCAGACATATTCCCCCCGCAAGCAAAAAGTGCTTTTGAAGAAATTTTGCTTGCACTTTTTGCCCCGAGTGAACATAAAAATTTGAAATATAAATACTACTTTAAAAAAGGTGAAACTTTACCTTATAAATTAAAACAAAAAGGGCAAGTAAACAAAACTTTTTTGTTTAATAATTACGACGGTAATACCCCCCAAAATATAACCGTTAAAACAAAATTTAATGTAGCTAAAATTGATTTTGAAGTTTTGGCACACAAGTAAAATTTATATAATATATTTATGCACCATTTATCACTTTGGATTTTATTTTGGGTTGTTGTTATAATAGCGCTCGGGCTTGATTTGTTTGTTTTAAACAAACACCACGGGCATGTTTCAATTAAAGACGCATCCGTCATGGTTGTGGCTTGGGTAACGCTTGCGACATGTTTTGGGGGCGTGATATGGTTTGCTTCGGGCATGCAAAGTGCGCTTGAATTTTTTACAGGTTACGTTATAGAGTATTCGCTTTCCATAGACAATATGTTTGTCTTTATCATGATTTTCACATATTTTGCTGTTCCCAAAGACCATCAGCCGAAAGTACTTTTATGGGGTATTTTAGGGGCAGTTGTGATGCGTTTTATTTTCATATTTATCGGCGTACAACTTATAACACGTTTTACTTTTATGATTTATGTTTTCGGTGCAATTTTGATTTATACAGCAATAAAAATGCTTGTAGGTAAAGACGAACAAATTGATCCGTCAAAAAACCCTGTTTTAAAATTGCTTAAAAAGATAATACCGATAAATGAAAAGATCCATAACGGGGACTTTTTCTGCCGGGAAAACGGCAAACTTTTTGCCACTACTTTACTTGCAACCGTTGTTGTAATTGAAGCGTCTGATTTAGTTTTTGCGGTTGATTCCATCCCTGCGGTTTTAGCGGTTACACAAGATACTTTTATTGTTTACACATCAAATATTTTTGCGATTATCGGGCTTAGATCACTTTACTTTTTACTTTCCGGCATGGCAAATAAATTTGAATATTTGAAATACGGCATTGCCGCTGTTTTGGCTTTTGTGGGTGCAAAGATGTTAGTTTCGCACTACTACAAAATGCCGACGGTAATTTCATTACTTACCATAATAATAATTTTAGGTATTGCGGTGACTGCGTCAGTAATAAAGAATAAAAGGGCAATAAAGAACTAATCAACGAACATAAAGCCCGGTTTAGGTTGCAATTCCCAGTTTCCGTCTATTTCTGTAAACAAATTCGCTACTTTTTCCACACAATCTTGACGAGCAGCATATTCTTGAGAGTCACTAGGAAAACTATAATATCCCCCGCAACCATTAAATGTAGGGGAAGCATCTAAATGTAACCAGTTAATTAATTTTTCACATTTAACCCAATTAGAATCTAGCAAATCTCCAGTACCTAGTTCCAATGCATCTATAGAATCACAAGTATCTTTATTAGGATCTTCAATATACTCCATTTTGCAACCCTCAGCATAATCTCTCATGGCGGCTTTTATAGCTAAGCAGTTGTTTTTAAGTCCCGGTAATAGACTGTTCCATTTATTTCTTAATTGTTCAGTTCTTTGACCTATGATCCACATAGCATTTATGCAACGACCAGGTGCACCTTTTACTGCGACATTTTCCAATCCATCAACGACTTCTCCATCTGAAATTTTTCTTAACTTTTCCTTGGCATTATTATAAACAGTATTCAACGAGGCGGTTATTTCCCTGTAATGGTCGCCGGCATCTTTACATTCTTGTATGTTTTCTTTTAATGTGAGAATAAGTTCTATCGGGGACATATCAACCTTTTCCATTTCTTCAAACTTTTTCTCCGATTGCCCCCTGGCAATTAAAATTTCATCCAAAGGTTCTTCGCCGTTAAAAGCAATTTCGGCCAGTTGTTTGGAAGATTCATCATACTTTCTGCCCACAGCAGCATTACTGTAAAAATAACTTGAAAACATTTCTTTACCCGTATTGCCGAACATATCAAATAAATCTTCCGTAGGTAAATCATCTTTTATGTAATAACCCAAAACGCCGTTATAACCGCCGAAGTTTTTTAACGGGGAAAAAATGTTCATAAAACTACTGTCCCCCATAAGTTGGGAAACAACATGTTCCGTTCTTAATACGCTGAAAGATTGCCCGGAAACAACCGGTTTTACCATACGGCTGTTTTCCAAAGTTTGGGTTTCCCCCTTTTCGTCTTTATCATATATTGAAGAGGCAAAATCCGGTAAAGGTTCCGGCTTCTTGGAATTGCCGGCTTGCCCACCTTGTGAGCCCTGGGTTTGCCTATCAAAATTACCGCGGACTTGGCGGCGTTTGCTACCCATAACTTCATCACTGTTTGCCGTAGTGGCAGTTGCCCTTTTGTAACCGAATTTTGTAAAACCGCTGTCATCACCGAAGTTATCATCATCAAAATAATTATCTTCCGGCAAAGCACGGACACCCCTTAAATCACCGTCAATTCTAGGGGCACCGGCAGATTTACCGTCATTATAAATACCTGCTACTTCCGCCGGGCGTTTGCGTGTTCTTTCATACTCGTGATAATAAGTTTCTTTTGCATTTATTAAGTGGCTGGAGCCGTCCATATCGAACCTGGAAACCAAAAATACTTCCGGTTCATATATCACTTCTTGTTGTTTAAAAGCAGAAGCCATATTAGGTGTTTCTATACCCAGTGAACTTAAAGCCAAATCAAGCAAGGTTAACTTCCTGGAAATATCAACAGATAAACCATACTTGGAAGCGATATTGCTAAATAACGGAACATAATAGACAGGAACGATAAAACTCACAAATAAAGCACCCAAGAACAAAAAGGATAAAAATAAAATCAATCTATTTTGACCTTTTGATTCTTGTTTCATTGCAGGTCTAATATTAGCTGCCGGCTTAATATTGACTGCAGGTTTAACATTTTGTTTTGCTTTATCTTTCATAAATCACCTTTATTTTAGCAATATTTATTAAGTACTATCAAGGGTTTATTGCTCTTCTTCCTGTGCTTGTGCGTTACTGCCGGTTTGTAAAATATTCTTTTGCGTTTTTAATGCACCCACTTGTGCTTTAAGTCTTGCTGCGTAGGCGGCCTTTTCCTGTGCGGCTTTTATTTTGGCGGCACGTTCCCTTTCCGCACGCTCTTGTGCTGCCCTTGCCCTTGCTTCGGCTTGCTCTTTGGCCCTTTCCTCCGCTAAACGGCGTTGTTCGGCAGCTTGTTCTTCTTTTTCAAGACGTAATTGTTCGGCACGTTCGCGAGCGGCACGTTCCTTTTCCCTGGCTTGTGCCCTAATGGCTTCCTGTTGTTGGGCACGTATACGGGCTTCTTCTGCCTGAACTTCTTTTAAGCGTGCATTATAAGCGGCAAGTTGTGATGTGTAATCAACACCTTGCGGTCTTTGCCTTTGTGCTTGCTCTTGCTTCTCGGCAAGTTCTTTCTTTCTAAGTTGCTCATTTAAAAGATCATTTTTTTGTACCGGTTGCGTCACACCTTCAATGCCAAGTTCCCTTAATCTTCTTTGTTTGGCAAGTTCCCTTTGTTTGCGTGCTTCTTTAGTACGATATGATTGCATTTTTGGTGTCTCTAGCGCCTTTTTTACATTGGCTTCAATTTGCTTTTTCGTTTTTATATCATTACTAACCACTATATAACCGGAAACTAGAATAAATGATATTACCACTATAATCCAAACAATATTTATAAATTTATCGATTCTGGAAGGCAAGGGGTTAACCTCACCTTCCAAATTCGGAATTTGTTCACTTTGCGTTTTCTGCATTTGCTGCAATTTGTTAAGATCATTTAGATTTTGCATAAATTATACCCCATAACACAATTTTAGTCTACTAAGGTTTCGGTGTATTTTGATCTTGATGCTTAAGATTATAATTATTAACACCTTCTTGAATACCTGATTGTACTACGTTACCTACAATAGATGTAGCAACGGTACCAACAAGCTTTTGTACAATGGTAGACTGACTTGTTATACTATTCCAAGGTATCCAACACATACCTAATAACGCTGTCATTTCGGCTGCAAGTATATATGTGTTTGTAAGTTTTCCTCCCACATCTATTCCTTGGTTAACTAAACCGAATTTTTCCGGATCACCCATTTCCTTTATCATATTAACTATGGAATTGTCGCCTGCCCACATGAAACATGCTATGGTAGCCAACGCTGCAGCTGACAACACCCCTGCTGCAACCCAAAACCACCATGCTAAAGGAGCTGCATACGCTGCTTTTACCAAGAAATACAATCCAATTGCCGCCGCAGCAACGATACCTATTAATAATAGAAGTTTATTACTTATTTTTTCTTGTAATGCCTTCAAAGCAGCTTCTTGTCTAATATAATCTTCCACGGTTGGTTCATCCGGATTAGCATTTGGATCATTCGGATCAGGCACATCTATCTCAAGCCCTTTGGCCAATTCGCTTGCAACTTGAGCAATACTTGCCCCCTCTTCTATTATAGGGCCGGAATTATCAGGATTAGAACCGTCAAAAGCGGCTTCCGCTAAAGATTTTTGGCCTTCCTCTTGTTGGGATGCAGCACCTTTGTTTGAGTACATCCTAGCCATATATAAGTCATTAACTGCACCGCGTCCTTGAGTTGCTCCGCCTTTGACTTCTGAACCACTTAAACCGCCAATATTAAAACCACCCATACCGGCTGCACGGCCGAATTTAAAAGCATTAGCATCGGTTGCTTTATCCATTTTAGGTTTAGGTAAAACTTGGGTGTTATTATCGCCATTGGCACCGCTGCCGGAACCAAAAGAACCTGCACCGCCGCCAAAAGAGCCGCCGCCTGCACCACCGCTACCAAAAGTTGAACCGCCTTTTGATGCAGCAAGTTTATTAATTTGTGTTGCAGGCCTTACATTTCTGCCACCGGCTTGTGCACCGCCTTTGCCACCCTTACCGTTTTTACCTGCTTTACCTTTTAAACCTTGGCCTGCTGCTTCCGCAGCGGCTGCTTGAGCAGCCTGAAATTGCTTTTCACCAAAAGCGGTATTACCTTGAGCATTATCGTATTCACCTACACCGAAATCTTGTTCATAAGTAGAACCAAATGCTTGGTATGCATCACCGTTAGCATAACCGGAACCGTCCGCACCGCCTTCACCATAGCCGGAACCTGCACCGCCGCGAATACCTTCCGCGTAAGCACCGTCGGAACTTAGTGCTTCATCAGGTTCAGTACCGTCAGCTTTACCTTTTAAAAAACGTGCACTGTATCCGTCTTGACCGGCAGCAATTCGCCTTTCAAGATCAGCACGGCTGGCAGAACTACTGCCACCCAAAGTAACATCATAAGCACCTTTGCCAAAACGTGACAATGCTATTTCATTAGCAGATTTTTGGCTATCACCGCTAAAATTATTTACAACACCTATACCGACTAAAAGTGTTGCACCTACCAGCACTGCGCCGGCAATTTTTTTAGTGCCTAAATTAGCAAATAAGTTTTTCATAAGTCCTCCTAGTAAAATTTTACATTGTGTAAATATCTAGTTAAAATTTTAACCGCCGCCACCAACAGATGTAGGCTGTATGGGTGTTAAACTAGGAACCGGTGACGATGAAAAATTCGATGTCGGTGTATACTGTCCCAATCCTTTATCCCACTGATATAAAGTATCACCAACTACCATAGGATCATGAGCAGGGCCTATTTGGAATCCACTTGATGCCCAAGATGTTAAAACATTCCCCAATAAATCCATGCCTTTCATGGCCGCTTTGCCCCAAAAACATCCCCAGTTATATTTACCGTTACTATCCATACAGTTTTCATTTACACTATATTCTTTACCTTTAGCAGTATTACTGCTTTTCATATTTTCACGTTCCTGTTTGTTAACATCATCACTAAGTTGACGTTGCAAATCATTTTGCAATTCTTCATTTAAACCCGTGGGTAATTCATCAAGGCCTAGTTCTGCTTCATCTTTGGCTAAATCTTCCGCAGTTACTTCGCCCTGGAAGGCATCAATAGAGCCTGCTGCGGCACCTTCAGCACTGCCGGCATTTGCGCCTTTCATAGATTCTAACGCTGCTACATCAAGCCCGACATTTCTGCCTTTATCTTTAGCAAATGCTATATCTTGTGCCGTAACAGCATGATTTGCAGGGGAATTACCCGGTTTGACATCTTTATTTTCGTTACGCCAAATTGAACCTGTAACACCTGTTCCCGCACTACCGCCACCGCCCCTGCTACCGCTACTACCTAAAGTTCCGGGGGTAGTTCTTGTATTTTGATTACGCACCTGTTGCTGTTGCGTTTTCTTTGTATTTTTCTTTTGAGTGTTCTTTTTCGCAACTCTTTCTTTTTCTTTCTTTTTAAGATTTTCCTTTTCCTTATTATATCTGTCCTTTTCACGCACTTCCCTTTGTTTGCGTGCTTCTTTAATAAGTTCATTTTCTTCGGCTTTTGCTTTTTGCATGGCTATATCTTTATATTCCGGATCCGGCGGAGGCGGAACACCTTCCGCTTTATCTTGTGCTTGGCGTTCTTGCCTATCTTCAGACGAAAACAATGAACCCAAAAGGTCCGCATTGGAAACTTCGGAATATTCCGGGTTTTCCCTTAAAAAACTGCCGGCTTCGGCATCACTACCGAAGGGCAAGGCCGCAAGGTCTTGCATTCTGGAGGAAGAAAACTTGCTATAGTCCGGTGCTTGCGGTTCTCTGCCGGCATTTGGAAGAACGCCGATTAATGTTAAAACACCAACCAACCCGCAACCTACCCAAGTGTAAAGTTGTTTTCTTTTATCTCCCTGGTCTCTTTTTTGACCGCTACTTCTCATTATTATTGCCATATTAGTACCCTTTTATATAAATTTTTTATCCTAATACAAAAAAACTTTGCTCCTGTTGACCCGCCCCCATAACTTCAAGGGCGCTCAAACATAGAGCTATAATACTTCTGCTAATAGTATAATGGTTTTTGTGCAAATTGTCAAGGGGTAAAATAGTAAATCTGCAATTATTGTTTTTTACCGTCTAAGTCTTTTTGGTAAATTTTCTTTTCACTATTCCCGTTTTAAAAATAGTAAAATATATGTAATGGAAACCCAAAGTAAAAATCTTTTTGCACCCATTAAAACTTTTTACCGATTTATAATGTCTATCGTCGAAAGAATAGCGGAAAATGTCGGTATAAGTAAATATTTTGCACGCTTTTTGGTAAGCGGTGTAATAAATACTATCTTCGGTTATTTTGCTTTTGCGTTTTTTATTTTTATCGGCTGTGGGGATTTTACCGCACCGTTATTTGCTAATATTGCAGGTACAATTTTTAATTTTAATACTATCGGCGGTATGGTGTTTGGGGACAGATCAAAAAAATTATTTTGGCGTTTTTGTTTGGTTTATATAATAGTATATATCTTCCAAGTTGCAGGGCTTAAAATTTTTGCCGCGTGTGGCGTAGAAAACAGATATTTATCAGGTTTTATTTTACTTGTTCCCGGCG
>JBGVBB010000151.1:0-1695 GCA_045225155.1 Elusimicrobiaceae bacterium | reverse complement strand
TTTCATTTGCGGTTCGGGTGTAGAAAGTTGTACCGGTTCTCGTGTCGGTTCCTCGGTAGTTTTAATAAAATTTTCTATATCAAAATCTTCGTTAAACGGGAAACTTTCCTGTGCAGCACCGTTATCCTCTTGCAAGGACTTTAAAAAATCTTCATAATTTTTGTCAATATTTGACATAACCCACCCCACCCTAATATATAATATATTAAATCATAATATTGCGTGCGTGTCAAATTATCGGTAATAGACGCTTATTTGTATAGCGGGTATAGGTAAATTCCTAAAAATACGGGGTTATCCAAAAAACCTTTAACTTCACTTCTTAAAACCCAAACACCCGGAGAATAGACAGTATAAATTTGTGTGGCTTCCTCATGGTTTAAGGCTTGTAAATTACTATAAAGTTCCGCACGTTTTTTGGGGGAAGTTTCAATTTTTGCCTGTTCTATAAGTTTAGTAATTTCCGGGTTATTATAATTTTGTGCTATAGCATAACGCCCGTTATGATGCAAAAACGGGAAGGCAAAATTGTGCGCATCGGGGTAATCTGCCACCCAACCGCGAACCCAAAGCGGCATTTTGTGGTTTTGGGTTTTTTCAAGGAAATTTGCCCAAGGTATTTCGCGTATTTCAATTTTAAATTTCGGGTTAATACTTTCCACATTCCTTTTTAAAATTTCCGCTGCGGATTTGCGTAAATTACTGCCTGAATTTACCGTTAAAGTGAAACTAAAACCCTTTTCCCATACTTTACCGTTTTTTGCGGCTTTAAAAAGTTGTTTTGCCTTTTCAAGGTCAAAATCATAGCATTTTTGTGGGGCCGGGTTTTGCAAAAGTTTCGGCGGAACAGGCCCGCATGCACGCGGTGCTTTGCCGCGCATTGTTTGATCTAAAAATGCATCATAATCAAAAGTATAAGCAAATGCCTGACGCAAAATTTTATCTTCGAAGAAATCTGTGGGGATGCCTTTGCCGTCAAGTTTACCGCTGCCGATATCCGGGTTATTTTCCGGGTTAATTTTAAAGGTAAAAAATAAAACGGGATCTGTTTTTAAACGCGGTAAAGTGTCATAAACTTTTACGTTTTTATCGCCTTCAAGTTGAGGTGTTAATGCAGGGGCAATTTCCGCTATATCGATTTCCCCGCTTTGAAGCATTAAACGCATGGTGCTTTGTTCTGCAAGAGTGATAATGTAAACGCGGTCAAGTTTCGGTGCACCCAAAAAGTAATTTTTATTTGCTTTTAAATATATGCGTTTTTTAGGCTTATCCCAACGTTCTATAATAAATGGTCCGCTACCGTTTGCCTTGTCAAATAATGCTGATTCTTGCTTTTGTGGGTTGTTAAAATTTTTCATTGTGTTGGCGGTCCCATCCCAAGCACCGTTGGAAATTGCCCAATTTTTATTTATTACATAAGACCACCTTGCCATAATTGCCAAAAAGGGTGCAAAAGGTTTTTTTAGTTTAACTATTAAATTATTACCGTCGGCATAAATGGCATTTTTAAGATCGTCAAAAGTTATTTGCAAATTGCCTTTTTCATCACGTGTGGAACTAATATCTAAAATCGGTTCAAGCAAAAGTGCGGACGGCCCGCCCGAAGTGTCCGTAAGTAAAAATCTCCTTAAAGAATAAACAGTATCTTCAACGGTTAACGGGGTACCGTCGGCAAATTTAATATCTTGCCTAATC
>JBGVBB010000150.1:0-6877 GCA_045225155.1 Elusimicrobiaceae bacterium | reverse complement strand
GGCTTGTTTTGACACCTTGCCCCGTAAAAGAATTTGCAATAAAAAATAATTTACCCGTCGCAAGCCCGGAAAAATTAAAAGATTTTGTTCCAAATATCGCCGCATTAAATACTGATATAGGCATTTGCGTTGCCTACGGCAAAATTTTCCGCAAACCTGCATTAGATGCTTTAAAACAAGGCATAGTAAATGTGCATTTTTCAATACTGCCGAAATATCGCGGTGCTTCACCAGTACAATCTGCTTTAATGAACGGTGAAACAAAAACCGGAATAACTTTATTTTCCATTGACGAAGGCATGGATACGGGTGCAATAATTGCAACCAAAGAAACTGAAATTTTACCGCAAGACAATGCAGTAACTTTATTTGAAAAATTAACAAATATCGCCACAGTTGCTTTACAAGATTTTTTAATTAAGGTAGAAAATAAAACATATACAAAAACACCTCAAAGCGGCACACCGTCTTTTGCACCTTTAATCAACAAAGAACAAACTTTAATAAATTTTGAAAATCAGACAGCAGAGCAAATAAATAATTTAGTCCGCGCACTTGCTGCCGGCGCACCCGGTTTTGCAAAAGCATATACCCAAGATGGCCAAATTGTACAGATAATAAAAACCTCTTTAGTCCCCCCCAATAAAAATGCAAAAAATTATCAACCCGGGGCTTTTGTTTCTATTGAAAGGAACGTCGGTTTTTTGGTAAAATGTAAAGAGGGTGTTTTATTGGTTGAAACAGTTCGCCCGGCAGGTAAATCTTTAATGCCTGCTTTTGCTTATATAAACGGCAAAAAATATCAAGAAGGAAATATAATTTTTAAATAATATGCAAGATACAGAAAGTAATGAAATTTTAGAAGGTAAAAGATCACCTACTGTTAAGATTTTAAAAGCAATTTCCGCCTTAATTTTGGTTATTGCGTTTTTGGGAACAATAACATTTTTCTCTTTTAACTGGGCATTTTCCGCCTTAGTACACACAAGGGAAGAAAGGCCTGTCCCTGATTTAACAAATAAAAATGTTGACACTGCCCTCGATTTATTGGCAAATGTTAATTTAGCCATGAGAAAAGCCGGCGAAGAATATCAACCTGATATCCCGGCCGGGTCCGTTATAAGGCAACTCCCCCCTGCCGGTATTTTGGTAAGGGAAGGCAAAGTCGTAAGAGTATGGGTAAGCCAAGGTAAAGAAAACGTCGAAGTTCCGGACGTAACCTCAATGCCTTTAAGAGATGCGGAATTCGCCTTAAGGCAAGCTAATTTAGAGATCGGTAAAACCGATATCGCTTATTCGGTGGAAATAGTAAAAGGCAATATTATCAGCCAAAAACCTGCACCGTTAACTTTAGTCGTAAAAGGCGAAAAAGTTGATTTAGTGGTATCAAACGGTGCCCCTAACAGCGGGGTAACTTTGGTTCCTGATTTCCGTCACAAAAAATTTGCCGAAGCCAGCAACTGGGCTTCAACGCACAGTGTAGAAATTAATGTTTCGGAAAACCCAAATTCTTTCTTCCCAAGCGGAACAATTCTTTCCCAAAAACCGCAAGCGGATGAAGAAATAAGATCAGGTGAAACTTTGGAAATAACAATCAGTTCAAACAAAGATGTTTTAGGTGAAAAGACGCATCGCATACACTATGAATTACCTCAAGGTAAAAATGATAATCGCGTGCGTATAATTTTGATTGACAATTTAGGCGAAAAAGAAATTATTAATGAACTTAAACAAGCAGGAAGTAAAATAGATTTAAATGTTCCTTACGGCGGTGAAGCAACAGTGAGAATTTATGTCGACGGTATTTTAGTCCGTCAAAAGGAATTAAAATAAAAGTTTATGATATCTCTTCCGAAACCGGATTTTTATGCTATAGCACCTTCAATACTCTCTGCAAATCAGTTGAGTTTAGGTGAACAAATAAAAGCGGTTACGGAACTCGGTGCAAGTTGGTTGCACATTGATATTATGGACGGGCATTTTGTACCGAATTTAAGTTTTGGCCCGGCAACGGTTAAGTGGATCAATACCGTTACGAAACTTGCACAAGATGTGCATTTGATGGTAGAAGATCCTCAAAAATATTTGGATGCTTTTATAAAAGCAGGTGCAAGTTCTTTGACTTTACATATAGAATCAAAAGGTAATTTAAAAACCCTTTTGAAACAAATAAAAAATGCAGGTTTATGTGCGGGCATATCAATTAAACCCGACACAAAACCGCAAGTGATAGAACAATTTTTGGATATTATAGACCTTGTTTTGGTCATGACTGTTTACCCCGGTTTCGGCGGTCAGGCATTTTTGGAAAATGGACCAAAGCAAATTAAAGAAGTTCGCAATATAATATCAAACCGCCCTATTTGGCTTGAAGTTGACGGCGGTATAAATAAAGACACCATAAAAATTGCCAAAGCGGCAGGTGCAAATGCTTTTGTAGCAGGTAATGCTTTGTTTGGTACTAACGATATAAAACAAGCATATAAAAATTTGAAAGATGCTATTTAGCATCTGACTTAGCGCGAAAAGCGCAATCTAATAAAGGAGAGTATGTATGGCAGTAGTAATTCGTCTGCAAAGAACAGGCAAAAGGACACAGCCTCAATACCGCGTTATCGTTGCGGAAAAGAGAAGTGCCGTTGGCGCACAAGCTAAAGAAGTGCTTGGCACCTTCAATCCTTGCTTAAAAGAAAACGAGCAACTCCATATTGACTTAGAAAAAGTTAATAAATGGGTCAAGGTCGGTGCATTGCCTTCTAAGACTGTTGCAGCATTAATCAAAAAAGCAAGCAAATAGGTAATAAACCATGAAAGAATTGGCAAATTACCTGCTTAAATCTTTAGCACAAAACAAAGATGCAGTAGTTATAGATGCTAAAGAAGAAGATAACAATGTTTATCTTACAGTACGTGTTGATGAAGCCGATAAAGGGCGCATTATAGGTAAAGACGGTTGTATTATTAAAGCAGTCCGCACCGTATTAGGCGCTTATGCGGCAAAAGAAAAACGCAAAGTAACACTTAAACTTGAGGACTAATGCTTAAAATTGATATTATCACCTTGTTTCCGGAAGTTATAACGCCTTACTTAAATACAAGTATTATAAAAAGGGCGCGTGAAGCAAATGCGATAAATATCAGTTGCACAAATCCAAGAGAGTTTACAAAAGATAAACATAAAACTGTTGATGACAGGCCTTACGGTGGCGGTGCCGGAATGTTAATGAAGGCTGATCCGCTTTATAAGGCAATAAAGAAAGTTAAAAAAACAAATTCTTTAGTCATTTTAACAAGCCCCCGCGGCAAAAAGTTTTCGCAAGAGCTGGCAAAAAAGTTGGCAAAAAAGAAACACTTAATAATTGTATGCGGGCATTATGAGGGTGTGGACGCAAGAATATACCCTGAAATAGACCTTGAAATTTCTTTAGGGGATTTTATCCTCACAGGCGGCGAACTTGCAGCATTAAGTATTGCAGACACAGTAACCCGCTTGCAAAAAGGAACTTTTAAAAAAGAGACCGTTACTACGGAAGAAAGTTTTGAAAATTCCTTGCTTGAGGCCCCCCAATATACTAGGCCGGAGGTTTGGCATAGGCGGCGCGTTCCGCAAGTTTTACTTAGCGGAAATCATAAAGAAATTGAGGCCTGGAAACAAAAAATGGCACTTGAAATTACAAAGCAATTTCGGCCAGATATGCTTGATAATAGACCTCTCAAAACAAGCGATGAAGTAAAAAGACTCAAGAGGAGAAAAAAATGAACATTGAAGAAGTAAATAAACAATTAAAAAAGGATATTCCTTTTTTCAAAGCAGGTGACACAGTACGTGTTGCCGTAAAAGTTGTCGAAGGCGACAATGAAAGAATCCAAAATTTTGACGGTGTTGTTATTGCACGCCGCGGCCACGGAATCAGCGAAAGTTTTACCGTTCGCAAAATTTCTTTCGGCGTCGGTGTGGAAAGAATTTTCCCGATCAACAGCCCCAGAATTGAAAGCATTACCGTATTAAGAAACGGCAAAGTACGCCGCGCTAAACTTAATTACCTTAAAGCACTTTCCGGTAAAGCAGCCAGATTACAAGAAAGAGCAAAAGCAGTTCCCGGTGCAGAAACAGTCAAAGAAGAAGTTTCTGCTGAAACCGTTGCCCCGGCTGCAGAAGCCCCGGTAAAAGAAGCTGAAGTTAAAGCCCCTGCAAAAAAAGCAGCCGCTAAAAAAACCGAAGCAAAATAAATTAGTAAAATTTTTACTAAAAAATCCCCCCGCCTTTAAGACGGGGGTTTTTTATTGATTAAATAATTAACTAATTCTTTATAAATTTAACTTCAACAACTTTTGAATTTAATATTTTTTCCCGTGGGAATAAAAGGTCTTTTAATTCTTGGGGAGTTTTTTGACTTAAATCATTATATGAATCCAATTTATCTAAAATAAAACTATGATTTACTGAGTATTCTTCGCCTATTTCATAATAATGAAAATGCAGATTCGAGACGCTATTATATTCGTGTTCCGAAACACGTATCATTTTACTTTTATCATGACTATATAAACGCAATATAGAACTTTTTTCGGTTATAAGAGCATAACAAGGATCTGATCTCGTACAACCCAAAAGCTTTATATAACCATCAAGAGATTGCCCAGGTGTTTTAGGCGAAAAATACCATCTATCCGATAGGAACTGAGGTTTACCTTTATTTCTGTAATAGCCGAAAAATTGTTTTAAATAACGATTTTGCTCCCTTGCTTCTTCAACTAAATGTATTCTGGATATATCAGAACCATAACTTCTATAAGGTGTCATATAAGCAAAAGTAAATTCACTATTCAAGTTATTTTTTATTTTATCATTATATTTATTATATAAATATTTTATTCTATCAATAATTTCTTCTGTGGTTTTATCGTCTGCAGTCCTTAAAAACCTAGATAATTCGGGATCAGACATAAAATTTTTCAAATCATCTACTTTCATATTAAGAGCCTTTGCGAGTTTATTACTTTTTTCATAACCTAAATAAGACAGTTGAGGATTTGCACGAAGTTTAAATTTTCTCTCTTTTCTGGCAAGAGATCTGCTTTTGCTATATTTTTTTCCAAGCATTAAAGCTTCCTCTTCCTCAGTCGTTCTGTTTATAGGGCGGCGGCCGTTTCCGTATTTACTAAATCTCTCTATTCCTCTTTCTTTAGGTGAACCGTGTGTCCATGTCTTACCGTTTGTTATTTGATTTATACCTCTATCACCTATATTGTAATTAGGCATAAAATCTTGCCCGACGGCAATTCTATAATCCATACTTTCATTTAGACGCCTTAAATCACGGTCAATTTGCATTTCAACACGACGTGTATTTTGTGCGACTTCTAATGCCTTATCGTTATAATAAGATACTTTTAAAGTTTGCGGGGCTTTTCTTACCCCTTTCACAACGGTTTTTATTTTATTAAATGCAAATAGCGGCAAGAGTATAACATCGTCAATAAAACCCTCACGCATAAAATTTCTAGCAATTTGCGCACTTGCAAAAACAGGGTCAATTTCCGCAGAATTGACAGAAGGTGAACACCAATAATCGGTTGCCTTATCTTTCATTAAACCGCCTGAGCCATCCGTCCAATAAGCATTTTGTATACGTTGACGTAAAAACAAATCAAGTTCCGTATTATTTGTAATCATAGCAGGGGTGCCTGCCCTTAAAATTTTTTCTCCTTGAACTTCCTCATATCTATATTCTTCGCAAGCGGAAGTAAGTTCATAATATATTTCTAAATCGGCACGAAGATCTTGCCTCACTGTATCTCCCAAAGGAGTGGAAAGCAAGGCCAAAGTTGCTTCCAAACCGGCAATATTTTTGTATTTAGTTTTGGTATAAGGTAACAAATTTCCGACTTCGCCATCTGCTAACATAAGTTGTGTTATAAGGAGCAAAAGTATTGCATCTTGATAATCATAATTGATAGTTTTTTGTGCTTTATCCAAAAGGCTCTTTGCTTGACGGGAAAACGCATCATAATCAGCATCATATAAGGCTATTATAAGGGGCGTCTTAACTTCACCGTTACTTTTTGGTAATCCAAAATCTTTTGCAAGTAATTTCTCTATTGTTTCAACAGCTTGTGGGAAATTATTTGTTGTTTTTGCTAAAGCAAAATATAAATTTTCATAGGTAATATTTTTTTGGCAACTGTTTTCATCGCATCTGGGGAAAGCACCCGCAACAGTGGAAATTAACCCCCATCCTTCGCAAATACCCGGGTTACATTTGCCTATTTGGAAAAGGTATTTATCAAGTCTTTCAAATAATTCTTCTTTATGGGCCTTACTGATTAATCCCCTCTCCACTTGTTCAGTCAAAATTTTAGCAGCTGGAATTTTATCAAAATGTTCTATCAAAATATCATTAAATTTATCGATATATTTAGAAGATTTATCTATATCATTATTCTTAGCCAAGACTTCTGCCGCTTCTTGATAATCAATTAAATTTTTACGAACTAAAAAACTATCATCGATACTAAACAGATGACCTATTTTTTTATTAAACTCATAAGCATCTGAATATATTGGATTCCTTGCATGCAAGCATCTTCTTTGTATTGCAAGTTCCGCAGCGGCACTTGCTCCGCCTCTATATGAATAATTTTTATTAAAATAATCCTGTATATGCTTATCGCAATCATTTCCCGCTAAAGCACTTTGTGTTAAAAATACAGAGATTATTATATATATACATTTTTTCATACGTTCTCTTATATATATTTTCCCACTTATTAGAGATTTTAACAAGGGCTATTAGACCTATTCAAATGGTATTAAAAGACCTATCCCCTTTATTGATATATACCCTTTATTTATCATATAATTTATGTGTTGGTA
>JBGVBB010000149.1:0-1588 GCA_045225155.1 Elusimicrobiaceae bacterium | reverse complement strand
CCCGAGGCATGCGGCTGATATAAAAAGCCGTCCTCTTCAAGCTTCTTCATTATATTTCTTATAGTTGCGCTGGACACACCTTTTAAGCCCTTTTGGGCTACAAGTTCCGAGCCGACGGGTTTCCTGTTTTCCACAAATTCCTGTATAATCATCCTTAGGATTTTTTCTTCCCTGTCTTTTACAACTTCCGGTTTTAATATTCTCATAATTAACCTTTCTTTTTGGGGCCGGGGTTTCGTTTTATTTCCCTCGTGCCTTGCCGCTTTTTTTAGCAACCTATTTAAGCGACTGCTAATATTGTATATAATTTTTTCAAAGTTGTCAATCCCCTTTTTAGAGTGCTAATTTAGATTATTGTTTTATAGAAGTAAAATGTATAAAAACTTGATATAATATTGGTATGAAAAATTTATTTAAATTGTTTGCAGTTGTGCTTTGTTTATTGTTTTCTTTGCCAAGTTTCGCGGAAGAAAAAATAAATAATTTTGAAGTTCATTTTGATTTACGGGGAAATAATACTGCCACAGTAAAGGAATATATAAATTTCACGGCGGAGAATGATCAAATCAACCGTGGTTTGTTCCGTATTTTGCCCAAAAGAAAAAATCAAAATATACATATAGAAAGTTTGACTTTAGACGGTGCAACACATCCTTATACTACGGAAGAGGGGGAAAATGCCTTAAAAATAAATTTCGGCACAGATGATTTATTGGAAGAGGGGGAACATACATATGTTTTTACATATTCTTTAGATAAGGTAGTTGGAACAACTTTATCACATGATGCTTTGTTTTGGCCCGTTACCGGTAGTGATTGGGCTTTGCCGATACATAAGGCTTCATTAATACTAACACTCCCGTATTCCGTTAGACCTATAACAAAAAAAATTATCAGTGACAGTGCTGGTAAAAAGGAAAATAAATTTACCCGGACAGAAGAAAACATTTTTAGTTTTGAATCTCCAAATTCATTAAAAGAGGGGGAAATGTTCAGTATATATTTCCCTATAAAAAAGGGTGTTTTTAAATTTAAATGGTATGAAGTAAAATATATGCCGGTTTTTACATGTTTGCTTATTATCATATATTACCTTATTATATGGTACATGGTGGGGCGTGATCCCGATGAAAAACTTTATGCTACGGGTTTTAAACCACCGCGAAATATCTCTGCCGGTTTTGTAAGTTATTTTTTAAACGGTCCTTTCAGTTCCAAAAATTTGGCGGCGGCGTTTGCATCTTTAATAGTAAAGGGTAAGATAAAGATGACTTTCCCTAAAAGAGGTGCACCGAAATGTGAAAAGATAGACAATCCTCGCAGTGTTTTAGATGAAGATGAAATACGTTTGCTTATGTGTTTCCCGCCTGAATTTAAATTGGATAAAAGTTCCCATATCTATTTGGAAAAGGGATTGCTTACACTAAATTATTATTATGAAAGCCTGGCAGATAATTATATAATAAATAATTTTGTTTATATGCTTTTCCCGATAATATTTTTTGGTGCAATTATCTTTTACTTTTATATACAGGGGGTTGTGTCCGAAGTATTATTTTGGGGTATAATAAACTTTTTGATACCGCTT
>JBGVBB010000148.1:0-1558 GCA_045225155.1 Elusimicrobiaceae bacterium | reverse complement strand
TCTGCATTTTCAGCCGCTGCGGGAACGTACTCCGACACACCGGCAACGCCGTATTTGCTTGCAAGTTTACCAAGTTCGCCTTCTTCTAACAATTCCGAAATAGCGGTTTCAACTTTTTTAGTTAAATCCGAATTCTTTCTGAACGCTATACCGAAAGCTTCCGTTTCTCCGCCGACTTCTACTATTTTTAAATCTTTATACGTCGTGGTATTACCGCAACCGATAAGAGAAACGCACGCAAGCACCGCCATTATTGCTGTCAACAAAAGTGTAACAAGTTTTTTCATTTTTCTATTCTCCTGAAATTTATTTTTTACTTTATCACTTTATTTGGGTAAAGTGAATTTATGTCCCTATTATACTTTATTGTGATAAAGTTGTAAAGCGTTTTGACGTAGTTTTTTAAAATTTTTTTAATTTTTTTTTAAATATTAAAAACGGCGGTTTATTTGCCGCCGTTTTATTTTATAAAAATGATTTCTATGTCTTTTCTTTTAGCGTAGTTTACCGTCTGGAAAGTTCCGCCTTTATTTGTATTTAAGTATGCGACTAAAACCGACGCGCTGTCTACCATAAACATATTGCGCTTGAACATACAAGTACTCGTGTACTCTTCCGAAATATAAACTTTTTCGTCCGCGGATAAAAGCATACGTTCGTATTCGGCTTTCTGGCGGGCGGAAAACTTATAAGCCTGCGTTCTGCACGGAATACAGGCGACTATTTTAATCGGGTACTTTTTTCGGTAAATTTCAAGCAATTTAAAGCACTCGGTATCGAACCCAAGTGCCATACCGACTAAAAAAGTGTTAAAGCCGCCGTTTATTAATCCTTTTATAACTTTTTCAAGTTCGGCTTTATTATAATCTTCGCTTAAAACTCTATGCCCCGTAAAGGCGCAAGTTTTTATTCTGTCTATAATCATTATTATATATTAAAGTGGTTTTTTTCTGATTTTGGCGTTAGAACGCGGATATAAAGTTTCCGTACTTTTTTCCTTTTTTATTACGATAATCGTTCTTAAATTTCCGCTTAAATCAAATTTTTTAACTTCTTCGATTTTTCCGCCGAGTATTTTTACCGCATTTTCGGCATTTTTAAGTTCTTCTTCCGCGTCGCCTTTAAAGGCTACGAATTTTCCGCCGTTTTTAACAAAAGGCAAACAATATTCAGTAAGCACGGGAAGACTTGCAACCGCGCGCGCAGTAGCGCAATCAAATTTTTCACGGTATAATTTATCGTGTGCAAGTTCTTCCGCTCTGCCGCAAATAACGTTTACGTCTTTTAAGTTAAGTTCTTTAACGACTTCTTTTAAAAATTCGCATCTTTTTCCCGTCGCGTCAAGTAGCGTCGCCTTTAATTCAGAATTAAAAATTTTAAGCGGTATAGCGGGAAATCCGCCGCCCGAACCTATGTCGATAAAATTCCCGTCAATAAACTTCGCGCCAAGCAAACTGTCCGCAAAATGCTTTAAATACACTTCGTTCTTTTCTGTTATAGCGGTTATATTGAATTTTTCGTTATAATCTGTCAAAATACGGTAATACTTATCAAATAA
>JBGVBB010000147.1:0-2012 GCA_045225155.1 Elusimicrobiaceae bacterium | reverse complement strand
TTATTATACAGGCTGTGCCTTGTGCATCGTCGTGCCAGACGGGTATATTGCAATTTTTACGTAAATCTTCAAGGGCTAAAAAGCAATTAGGTTGGCTTATATCTTCAAGGTTTACAGCACCGAAACTCGGGGCAAGCATCATAACAAAATCAATAAGTTTTTTGACACTTTTACGGCCTAGTTCGTCGCGGTTATCAACACATAAAGGGACGGCTTCCAAACCACCTAAATAGTTCATTAGCAATGCTTTGCCTTCCATTACACCGAGGCCACCGCTAGGGCCGCAATCACCATCGCCTAAAACGCGGGTACTGTCTGTTACTATAGCAACCCTATTTGAACGGCTTGTATACAAAAATGAATTTTGTTGGTCATTTCTTGTCTCTATGGAAACACCGGATACACCCGGTGTGTACCATAGATCAAAAAAATCTTTATCCGAAAGAGGAACTTTAACTTGGGTTTTTAATTTGCCTTTATAAAATTTGTGTGCTTTTAAAGATAAATTCTTTAAAAAGTAAGTATATAATTCAGCCTGTTTTTCTTGTGAGAGTTTTTTTATTACAGGGTCTGCCAAAAATTGTTTTTTTAAATTTAATGCCATATATGAGTTCCTATTTTCCTTGACCTTCTTCATTCTCCAATTTTTTTGCATTGAATATTATCGTATCAATTTGCGCGCTGGTTATTTCGGTTTTAGTTGATTCGACATTATCAAAATTTAAATTTTGTAAAACTTCTTTAGATATATTACCGACAGGGTGCCCGTCTTGTAAAACTATATCTCTCTTTTTCCCGTCTTGTACGGCAATTATTGTTAATTCGGACGGCGGGTTAAATAAAGCGCCTTTAGGTACTCTGTAATAAGGGCCCATGCCATCATCTTTTTTGTATTGGTCCCACTCCGGAATATCTTTTATATAACCTTTAGGGATACTTGGGTTATTGATTATAAAGAAATCAGGATCTTCGGATTTTTCCACAAAAGCAACCGGCGGATCAAAATTAAGAGTTGGATAAAATTCTTTGTAGTATTGTAATATTTTGTTTTGATCTATATTATCTTGCACATTTTCATCGACTTTATTATATCTTTCCACTAAAGTTTCGTATGATACTTCATTAGATTCCGAAATTAAATCTCTGTTTATATTATTTCTAAAAGGGCCTACCATTTTATCACCGAAAGAAGCATTATCGTCAGTTTTTTCAATACCTCTTAAACGGATTTCAACCGGTTCGCCGTTTTTATTAGTTAAAGACATTTCTTGTAAAGAAGCCGCCAAACCTTCATTTTCCGTGCTTGGATTTATATAAGAAATTTCTAAAATCTTTTTATCACTTTTAGCGATTTCTTCTTTAAGTTTTTCGATGCTGTCTTCATTATTTATATCCAAGTCAAAAGGTCTGTTAGGATTTTCATTATAAGTTCGGGAATAAGGGCAGGTATCTAAACATAGAGAATGATAAAAAGCATCTAAATCAGATGCCGGACTACCTTCCACATCAGTAACAATGGGCGCTACCCTTAAGGAATCGGCACATTCATTTCCTTGGCAGTATATTTCGTCTTCCGGGTTCTCTATCGGCGGTTGTGCAACGGATGTTTGATTTAAAAGTATATTTCCCAAAGGAAGTATATTCGCCGGGTTTGGAAGTAAGCCTTGCCCTATTTGATTGGTCTGTATTTTTTGATTAAGCAAATTGTATGCAGCGTGCATGTCTTTTATTGAGGCATAAAATATATCGGAGTTATCTACTTGTTCATTATCAAAATCGGTAATTTTTGAATTTAAATATTTATCATACTGTTCATCTTTTTTATTACCGGCTGTGTTTTGTGAAGTTGTAGCATTTTGATATCTGTGTTGTTTTTTTGCCAAATAAGTATAAATATCTGTAGATGTTTCATTAGGTAATTCATCGACATAAGATACGGTTAAATTTCCTTTTTCATCAGCCAAATAAAGGGCTTTTTTACCTAAACTTTTTGCAATGCGTGAATGATATCT
>JBGVBB010000146.1:0-1942 GCA_045225155.1 Elusimicrobiaceae bacterium | reverse complement strand
AAGGAGGGTAAATTTTTTCGGAGAGAGAGGGATTCGAACCCTCGATACAAGGAATACCTCGTATGACGGTTTAGCAAACCGTTGCCTTCAACCACTCGGCCATCTCTCCAACAAATTGTAGATCTTAAATAAATTTAAGATACTATATTATAACAAATATTAAGTAAAAAATAAAATTTTCAGTCGTAAAGAAAATATATCTAAATAAAAACCCCCGCGTTAAACTTCTAACGCGGGGGAAATTTTACCAATCAACTAAAACTATTTAGTTTTTTTGGCGGCTGCCTGTGCTGCTGCAAGGCGTGCTATTGGCACTCTGAACGGTGAGCAGGAAACATAGTTGAAACCTTGCCTGTGGCAGAATTCCACGCTTGACGGTTCACCGCCGTGTTCGCCGCAGATACCGATTTTGAGTTTCGGTTTCACTTGGCGGCCTGCTTTGACAGCGTGTTTGATTAAGAAACCGACGCCTTCCTGATCCAAGATTTGGAAAGGATCGTTCTTCAAAACACCTTGTTCAATGTAGGACGGGACAAATGCACCGATATCATCGCGGGAGAAGCCGAAAGTCATTTGAGTCAAGTCATTAGTACCGAAAGAGTAGAAATCTGCAACTTGTGCAATTTTGTCTGAAGTAATTGCAGCGCGCGGGATTTCAATCATGGTACCGACATGATATTCAAATTTCTTTCCGTATTTTTTACTTACTTCTTTATATGCTTCTTCAATTAACGGTTTTTGGCTGATGATTTCTTTATCAACACAAACAACAGGGATCATAATTTCCGGCTTAATTTTTAAACCTTCTTTCATGAGTTCCGCTGATGCTTCAAAAATTGCACGTGCTTGCATTGAAGTAATTTCCGGGTAAGTTACGCCTAAGCGGATACCGCGGTGGCCCATCATCGGGTTAACTTCGGCTAAAGCATCTGCACGTTTTTTGAATTCAACTTCGCTGATTTTTAAAGCTTTGCAAATTGCGGCAACGGCATCTTTGCTGTGCGGAATAAATTCGTGTAAAGGAGGATCCATTAAACGAATTGTTACCGGGTGGCCTGCCATTGTTTTCAAAGTGGCTTTAATATCGTTCTTCATGTAAGGGAAGATTTCATTTAAGGCCTTAACGCGTTCTTCTGTGGTGGTTGATAAAACCATTTTGCGTAATGCAAATAAAGGTTTTTCAGAGTTTGCACCGTAGAACATGTGTTCGATTCTGAATAAACCGATACCTTCCGCACCGAAGTCTTTTGCTTTTTGTGCATCGGCAGGGTTATCGGCATTGGCGCGAACACCTAAAGTCCTTACGCTGTCACAGATTTTTAAGAAAGCGGCCAAGTTTTTATTTGCTGTACCGCCGTCTAACATGTTAAGTTTACCGCCGTAAACTAAACCGCGTGTACCGTTTAAGGTTAAGAAATCACCTTCTTTGAAAGTTTTACCTGCAACGGTCATTGTGCGTTTTGCGAGGTTGACTGAAATATCACTGCAACCTACGATGCAGCATTTACCCCAACCGCGTGCAACGAGTGCAGCATGTGAGGTCATACCGCCGCGGGCCGTTAAAATAGCTTCCGCTGCGCGCATACCTTCAACGTCTTCGGGGTTTGTTTCTTCACGAACTAAAATTGCTGCTTTGCCTGCTTTGCGTGCTTTAATTGCAGATTCTGTATCAAATACGATAAAACCGCAAGCACCGCCCGGGCCGGCAGGTAAACCTTTTGCTAAAGGTTTGGCTGTTTTTTCGGCTTTCGGATCTACGATAGGGTGCAAGAGTTCATCAAGTTGTGCAGGGCTTACGCGGAGTACTGCTTCGTTTTTGGTAATAAGTTTTTCTTTTACCATATCCAAAGCCATTTGTACTGCTGCGATACCGTTGCGTTTACCGACGCGGCATTGTAAGAGATATAATTTGCCGTCTTCAATGGTAAACTCAATATCAAGC
>JBGVBB010000145.1:0-6844 GCA_045225155.1 Elusimicrobiaceae bacterium | reverse complement strand
GCATTGTACGGTTTTGTAAATTGGTTGCTGAAATTTTTGGAAAATAAAAAACCGACACATATTGCCGTCTGCTTTGATTCAAAAGGCCCCACTTTCAGGCATGAAATTTTTAAAGACTATAAAGCCAACCGTCCGCCAACGGATGAAGCACTTGTAAACCAACTTAAAATTGCGCGTGATGTTTGTACCGCTCTTGGGCTTAAAGTTATTGCCCTTCAAGGTGCGGAGGCTGATGACCTTATGGCAAGTTGCGCCAAAATTGCCGGCAAAGATAATATTGATACAATAATTATTACAAGCGATAAAGATATTTATCAAATCGTAGGCGAGCATGTTAAACTTTGGTCAGGCTCCCCGCAAGACGATTACCGCGATGATAGTGTTTGCCAAAATAAATTCGGCGTACCATGCAAATATATGGCTGATTATTTGGCACTTTTGGGGGACAGTTCCGATAATGTGCCGGGCGTTGAAGGCATAGGCGCAAAAAGCGCGCAAACTTTGGTAAATGCCTTCGGCAGTGTGGAAGATATTATTAAAGCGGCAAAAGAAAATAACCCCGATTTAAAAGACGCTCTAAAAAAGAAAATTTTGAAAGGTGAAAAATCTGCCAAACTTTCAAAGCAACTTATTTTACTTAAAGATAATTTACTTGATTTACAGTTTGAGGATTTTAAAGTATCCCCCCCGCATTTAGACGATGTTAAAACTTTTGCAGAACGTTTTGAATTTAAAAATTTAAATAATTTTTTAAAAGACTTACAAGAACAACAGGCGCAAAACCAACAAACAGAACTTTTTACACAGGGCGAATTATTTAATTTTAATGAAGCCACCCCCAAAAAACAAGATACAGTTTTACCGAGTCCTCAAGATTTTAAAACAATTTTAAACAAAGCGCGCGGTGCTTTTGAAATCTTTATTTACGCCGAAGATGATACTTTAATGCTTGCATTAAATGCAAATGATTTTACCGTTAAAAAAATACCGGAAATTACGCCGGAAGAAAAAGAAATTTTAAGCCAAATAGTGCAAGATAACCAAACACTAAAACTTGCGCACGACTTAAAATATACTTTACGCGTTCTAAATATTACCCCGAAAAAACAGGCATACTTAAATGTTTTTGACTTTGAACTTGCTGCTTACTGTTTAAACCCTGCGCAAGATTTCAGTTTAGATAATTTACTTGCCAAAAGTTTAAAAACGACTATTAATCCCGACGTTGAACTAAATAAAAAATTTGCCTTATATACACAAAGCATCTTTGATTTAAAAAAGCATTTTGAAAATATTTTAAATACAAGCGCACAAGCAAAAGTCTTTAAAGAAATTGAAACACCGCTTGAAAGTGTCTTGCTTGCCATGGAAACGGACGGCATTGAAGTTGATATTACCTGGCTTAAAACTTTGGCTTTGCTTTTATCGTCTGAAATGGAAACAACACAAAAAGAAATTGATAAACTTGTGGGTGGGCAAGTAAACATAAATTCCCCAAAACAACTTGGTGTGCTTTTGTTTGAAAAATTAAAACTGCCGGTACTTCGCAAAACAAAAACCGGTTATTCTACCGACGAAGAAACTTTGGAAGGCCTTAAAAAATTCCACCCTGTTTGCGAACTGATTTTAAAATACCGCGAGGCCGCAAAACTAAAAGCAACTTATGTTGATTCTTTGCTTGATTTGGCAGATAATAACCGCCGAGTGCATACAAATTTTAATCAAACAGGGACGGTAACGGGCCGCCTTTCAAGCTTTAACCCCAATTTGCAAAATATTCCGGCACGTTCTGAAAAGGGCCGCTTAATACGCCAGGCCTTTTGCGCAGGCGAGGGCAAAGTTTTGTTATCTTTAGACTATTCACAAATTGATTTACGCGTACTTGCACACCTTTCGCAAGACGAAACTTTAATACACGCTTTTAAGAGTGCTGATGATATTCACACACGCACAGCTTCGGAAGTCTTTAATAAGCCGATTGCGGAAGTAACAAAAGAGGACCGTGCACATGCAAAGGGCATAAACTTCGGTATAGTTTACGGGCAGGGGCCCATGGCTTTATCGCAATCACTCGGTATCACAATGACACAGGCAAAAGATTATATTGACAGTTATTTCGCGCGTTATGACACCGTTAAATCTTGGATAAATAAAACCGTTGCCGATGCCCGCAAAGCCGGTTTTGTAACCACAATGCTTGGGCATATCAGGTATATACCGGAGTTTCAGGATTCAAATCCGCGGATGGTAAGTTTCGCCTCGCGTGCGGCGGTAAACACCGTGGTGCAGGGCGGATCTTCAGATATTATTAAAAAGGCTATGCTTGATATTTATAAAGAACTACCTGAAGACATAAATATGCTTTTGCAAATTCATGATGAACTCGTTTTTGAACTTCCCGAAGAAAAACTAAAAACTTTCTCCGTATGGGCAATAGCAAAAATGGAAAATTGTTTAACTTTAAGAGTACCGCTTGTAGCCAAAGCAAAAGCCGGTAAAAATTTAAATAATATGGGGCCGGTATTATGAAAAATGTTTTAGATTTCCGCCAAGACGGTAAAATCGTGATTGCTTTAAGCGGCAGCATTGCAAGCGGAAAAACTGCCGTTTTGGAAGAATTTGCCGCGCTCGGTGCGGAAACAATTTGCGCAGATACTTTGGCCGCAAAATACCGCAAAACTTTGAAAGAAAAACTCAAAGCGGCCTTTGGTACCGACGATAAAGAAAAATTAACACAACTTGTTTTTAAGGACCCGCAAAAACTAAAAGAACTTGAAAATATGCTACATCCTTTAGTTTTAAAAGAAGGCATGGAAATAATAAAAAACAGTTCCAAAAAAATTGTAGTTTTTGCAATTCCTTTGCTTTTTGAAAGAGGTTTAGAAGGCGGTTTCGATTTGACAATTTGTGTTTATACATCCCGTCAAAAACGTCTGAAAAGGGCGCTACTCCGCGGAACAAGTGAGTTTTATTTTGAAAGGTGCGAGGAAGCCCAACTGCCCATGGCAACCAAAGCGGAACGTGCCGATATAATAATTTTTAATGAAGGAACACGCAGTGATTTAAGAACAAAAATCACGCGCTTATATGAAACTTTAAAAAAATAATAATGAGGATAACTTATGGAAAACAAAGAAGTAAAACCTACCGAAACAAAACCTACCGACGCTAAAGAAGTCAAGGAAGTAAAAGAAACAAAAACTTCCAAGGCATCTAAAGCGAAAGAAACTAAAGAAGTTAAAACAAGCAAGGAAACGGCACAAGCACCCGAAGTAAAGGAGTCCTTAGTCGTTAACGAAGTAAAAGACAGTAGCGAAATTGCCGATGCTAAAAAATTGCAAGCACCTGTACAATCAACGCAAGACAAAAATCAAAATAACCGCTACCAAGGGCAAAGGCAGTTTAATAATAACCGCCGATATCAACAACCCTTGCCGCAACGCCCGAACGGTGCAAAACCGATGGATGCAAGGCAACTTTCTGCTTTAAGCGTTGCAGACCTTACAAAACTTGCAATTAATTATAATATCGAAGATATTTCCGGCCTTCGCAAACAGCAATTAATCGGCAAAATTATTGCTGTACAGGCGAAACAAAACGGTTCCGTTTACGGCGGTGGTGTTTTGGAAATTTTACCGGACGGTTTTGGTTTTTTGCGTTCCGAAGAAAACAATTATTTGGCAGGCGCGGAAGATATATATGTTTCCCCCTCTCAAATAAAACGCTTTGGTTTAAGGAAAGGCGATAAGATTGAAGGTTTAATCCGCCCGCCCAAAGATAATGAAAGATTTTTTGCTATGCTTCAAGTTCAAAAAGTTAATGATATTGATGCGGATAAAATTTTCCGCCGCCCGCTTTTTGAAAACTTAACCCCATTATATCCAAATGAAAGATTTGTGCTTGAACTTGATAAAAATTCTAACACACAGCGTGTAATTGATTTGATGTCCCCTATCGGTAAAGGGCAGCGTGCTATGATCGTTGCCGCCCCTAAAACAGGTAAAACAATTATGCTGCAAAATTTGGCGAATTCTTTGACGACAAACCACAAAGAAGTTGAACTTTTGGTACTTTTAATTGATGAACGCCCCGAAGAAGTTACCGATATGAGCCGCAATGTTAAAGGCGAAGTTTTGGCATCCACTTTTGATGAGCCGGCAGAACGCCATGTGCAAGTTGCCGAAATGGTAATCGAAAAGGCCAAACGAAGCGTTGAAAACGGTAAAGATGTTGTTATTTTGCTTGATTCTATTACCCGCCTTGCCCGTGCTTATAACACAGTTACGCCGGCAAGCGGCCGCGTTTTAACAGGCGGTCTTGAAGCCACTTCTTTACAACGCCCTAAACGCTTTTTCGGTGCTGCAAGAAATATTGAAGAAGGTGGTTCACTTACCATTATTGCAACAGCTTTGGTGGAAACAGGCAGCCGTATGGATGAAATCATCTTTGAAGAATTTAAAGGCACCGGTAACAGTGAAATTTACCTTGACAGAAAACTTGCCGACAGACGTATTTTCCCCGCAATTGATATAAACCGCACTTCGACCAGAAGGGAAGATTTACTGCTTACCGAAGACGAACTTAATAAATCTTGGATACTCCGCAAAATATTATCACCGTTAAGTTCCATTGATGCAATGAGCTTATTGCTTGAAAAGTTATCTGCCACAAAGTCAAACAAAGACTTTTTAAAGCAAATGGAAGTAAGCAGCTTCTAAACAATTCATAAGTTATTATAAAAATACCCCCGGCATAAAACCGAGGGTATTTTATATTAAATTAAATATTTCTTTAGCAATATCTGCTTCAGTTTTATCTTCGCAATTTATTGTTTGTTTTTCTTGGTAGCGGTTAAACCAGGTGCGTTGGCGCTTGGCATATTGGCGGGTTAAAATTACAATTTGTTCTTTGGCTTGTTTTGCAGAAATTTCACCTTTTAAATAACTTATGGCTTGCGGGTACCCCAAACTCTTTAAACCCGGGGAAAACTCTTTAAAACCCGAATTTAGCGCGGTTTTGGCCTCTTTAACCATATGTTCAAAAATTAAATCTGTACGCTTTACAATACGCTTGCAAAGTTGTTCTTTCGGCATATCTAAATAAAAGAAGTGTGCTTTATCTTTACTTATTTCTTGTTTTAATTTACCGCTTTTTAACGCCGATGCCGGCTTGCCGGTAAGTTCATAAATTTCCAAAGCACGAATTAAGCGGTGTATATTTTGAAACGGTATTTCTTTTGCACTTTCCGGGTCCACCTCCTGCAAACGTTTATGCAAATGCTCACGCCCATAGGCATCAGCTTCACGTGCAAGGCGTGCACGCAAAACTAGGTCTGCTTTAGGTAAATTATCCATACCGCAAAAATAATTTTGAAGATACATTCCGCTGCCGCCGGCAAAAATTACTTTATTATTTTCTTTTTCTGAGATTTCACGCGCCATAGAAATAAAGCGCGAGACATCAAAAACTTTATCTATCGGCAAAAAATCTACCAAATAATAAGGCACACCTTCAACCAAATATTTTCCGTTAACCCATTTACCCAAGGGTGCGGCGGTACCCACATTTAAACCTTTATAAATTTGGCGGGAATCAACGGAAATAATACTGTAATTTAATTCTTTGGCAAGACGTAAAGCAACTGCCGTCTTACCGACGGCAGTTGGCCCTGAAATTATTATTGGTAATTGCTTGCTCACTTAAATAAAGTTTTATCCTTTTGAATTTTATTGCAAATACTTTGACATTTGCAATTAGGAACACAAACTTCAGGTAAGCGGAGCATTATGCGGGTGTTACAATCTAAAAAATCATTTGCAAGTGCCATAATCTTATCTGAAACGGCCTTGTCAATTTTTGTAAATTCTATACCGATCGTGTAAACAGGCCCTTTTTGACGCACCCAGGCGGTTTTGGCTTCAACATCAAATTTACCGACGGTGGGAATTTCCATTTTAATATGCATAGTACCTGCAATAGGTGCTTTTAAAAAGGAAACTATACGCATACCTGAAGCAGATAAATCTGCCAAAACTGCCGCTATTTGATGAACTTTACCGTCACTGTTATCGACATAAGTCAAATCAATAGGTTCAACTATATTACTGATTACCGGCACGCGCGGATGGCGGCGGCGTTCAACGAAATCTTTTTCTTTGCTCATAAGTTACACCTCTCATCTCAAAATTTTTCCATTACTGTCTTTTATTAAAATCTCTTCTACTGTACCGGGTTGCTTGTTGGGAGTTGTTGTCCTATACCACAAATTCCCTGAAGTCCGGCCGGAGTTTTTTGTTTCAAACAAAACTTCTTCTCTTTGCCCGATACGGCTTTTATAGGCTAAAGCAGAACACTCCCTAATTTCATTTAACAAAATATTTAAGCGATTTTCCACTATTTCTTGCGAAATTTCTGGAATTTCAGCTGCCGGTGTACCGGCCCTCGGCGAAAATTTAAAGCAATAAGCAAAGCTAAAACCACACTTTTTAACTAAGTTTAAAGTCTGTTTAAAATCTTCTTCCGTTTCCGTAGGGTAACCCACAATTATATCGGTGCTTATTAAAAAGTCTAATTTCTTTAAATTTTTAATTATTTCCAGGTATTCTTCAGCCGTATACAAACGCTTCATATCCTTTAAAACTTTAGTGCTTCCGCTTTGTAAAGGCAAATGCAAATGCCTTGCAATTTTTTTGTTATCTTGCACAACTTTATAAAAATCTTCTTTAATAAAAACAGGGTGCGGGCTTAAAAAACGAACGCGTTTAACTTCAGGTATTTCGCAAACTTCCGCTAATAATTTTGAGAAGGTAAACCCCTTATAATTATAAGCATTTACCGTTTGCCC
>JBGVBB010000144.1:0-9672 GCA_045225155.1 Elusimicrobiaceae bacterium | reverse complement strand
CGCGTTTTGCTTCTTGTTCGGCGATTTGTTTATCTTCTACCGCTTTCAAAAATTGCGGGGAAAAATCAAAATTAACAATAGCGATATCGGAAACTATTACTTGTTTTTCCTGCATTTTTTCTTTTAAGATAGTATCAAGTTCGCGTGCTACTTCAACGCGGTTTGAAATTAAACTTTCAGCGGAATATTTTGAAACAATGGCTTTAATCCATTCTTCCACCATCGGTGTCAAAACGGTTTGCACATAATTTCTGCCGAGGTTACGGTAAATAGACACCACCGTTTCCGGCAAAATTCTGTGGTTTACGGCAAGGCCGACTTTGATTGTTTGCAAATCGCGGGAGAATGCTTCCGTATCAATAGTATCTTTATTAACACGGGTGGAAAACTTTTCAATGGTATCTATGAAAGGTATTTTAAAGTGTAAACCTTCTTCATAAGAACCCATAATTTTACCAAAGCGTAACTTGATTGCAGATTGCCCTGCATCAACGGTAAAATAACTGCCGAAAGCAGTTGCAATCAGCAATAAAACAAATATTGCTGCTAATATTTTCCCCAAGATAAAACCGCTGGGAATATATTTTGTTGTTGTGTAATTTGCCATATACTCTCCTTTTATTTTAAAACCAAAGTGTCTTCCATATCAGCACCGGTGGAAATTATGCTGAGTGCCGGGTGCGGATAAATTTCCTTTGAAAGTTCTTTAATGCTTTCCAAAAATTGTTTGGCTTCTGCGGTAAAATCTTCATATTTTTTTACCGCATTATTGCCTTCAAACATATCAATATGCGTAATTGCAATTTTGGTAGCATTGTTTATCATAATAGCGCGTGCCGCACTGCGTTTTTCAAAAGCACCTACGCGGCGGAGCCTTTTGCTGACGGAGCCGATTTCACGCCCTTTTGTGTGATATGTTTCAAGTGCGGATTCGTCAAAAATCTCTTTTTCAAGCGGGCCTGGCCCTACGCGTGTTATATAAGGTTTAAATACTACGTATACATCACGCACGCTTTTTGGCCCAAGGCCTGCTTCACCGAGGAAAGTCGATGCGGTTGTGTCGCGTGAAGTTACAAACGGATATTCCCCATGAAGTAAAGAAAGTTTTATACCTTGCGTACCTTCAAGTAAAATATGCTCACCTTTATCAAGTGCTTTATTTAAAAGTTCGGGTACTTCGCAAATAAAATCTTTTAAAAGAGGTTCGTCTTTTGCAAATTTAACTTGCCTTCTTTCAATGCGGTTTTTTACCGCTTGCCCAAGGCCTGTTCCAACGCTACCGATATGTTTCATGAAATGTGCGGCATCTTGTTCGGCTTTGGTTTCTTCGTCGGTAATTAAAACGGCGTATGGGTCAATAATTAAGCGGTCTTTAGTACCGGTTAATTCAACTTCTTTTAAAAGCCAATCGGTTTTTGTATAAGCACCGGCGCCCAAAACAAGTTTAGTGTTTGGGTTTAAAAAACCTGAGGGTATATTTTTTAAAGTATATTTATGCCCGTCTTGTTCAACGGTATGCCCGGCATTTGGGCCGCCCACACGTACACAATAGGAATAATTTCCTTTGTAAGATAAATAGGCCGCAATTTTGCCTTTGCCTTCGTCGCCGGCTTGGCCGCCGCAAACTATATCAATCATTTTATCTCCTTTGCAAGCAAGGGTGCAATTCCCAAATAGTTTTCCGCTTTTGCTTGTTTAATTTTATTTTTTAAATTATTATTTAATTTTTGTTTTGCCAAAAAAGTGTTTAAATCTTTATCTGAAAATTTATAAGTCCTGGTTAAATCTTTAATAATTTCATAGGCATTATTTACACCGTTTGCTCTAAGTAAAGTTTGAAAATATTCCGCAAGTATTTGCGGGTTTTGCTTAAGTGTTTCAAGTGCTTTTTTACGGTCAAATACAATGCGGTTTAAACCCTTAATTAAATTTTGATAGGCAAGTAAACCGTGTGCTAAAGCAACGGGAATATTGCGTATTACCGTTGAACCGGATAAATCGCGTTGCAATCTGCTTACCGGTAATTTAGCACTTAAAAATTTTAATATTGCGTTTGCAAGGCCCAAATTGCCTTCCGCATTTTCAAAGAAAATAGGGTTAACTTTTTGCGGCATGGTTGATGAGCCGACTTCCCCTTTAACAATTTGTTGTTTAAGCCAACCGTCGCTGATATAGCGCCAAAAATCTTGTGCAAGATCCAGTAAAATATTATTTATTCTTGCAAGATTATCAAAAATTTCGGCAAAACTGTCATAATTATCAATTTGTGTTGTAAAGGGGGAAAGTTCAATTTTAATTTTACGCCCTTCATTTAATTTTTTAATTAAATTTTGTGCAACTTTTTGCCAATTTATATTTGGAAATACTGCATAATGTGCATTAAAATGGCCCACCGCACCGCTGAATTTACAAGTAGGTTTTAAATTTTTTAAAGTTGTAATTTGTTTTTGCAAGCGCGAGGCAAAAACAGCAACTTCTTTGCCAAAAGTCGTCGGTACTGCCGCTTGGCCATGTGTTCTTGCAAGCATCGGGCTTTTGGCTTCTTTTTTTGCTAAAGTTTTTAAATTTTTGAGTAAATTTTCTAATGCCGGGATTATTACATTTTGTAAACCGTCTGCCAAAATTAAAGCATGTGCCGGGGAATTTGTATCTTCAGATGTAATTGCAAAATGTAACCAATTTGTTTTGTTTTTTAAAGTTTTATGTGCCTGAAATTTAATTTTTAAAAAATATTCTATTGCTTTTACGTCGTGCCTGGTTGCCGGGATATTTTTATAACCGGTGTTTTCAATAGCGTTTATAACGGCAAGATCTTGCACATTTAAATTTTGTAAAGTGCGAATATAATCTGTTTCCTGTTTGTTTAATTTAAAGTTTGGTAAACCAAGTGTGGCAAGTAAGATAAAATATTCCGTTTCAACTTTAACACGATTTTTTATTAAACAATTCTGTCCGCAACATTTTGAAAGCGGCAGGAGGGCGCCTTGGTAGCGCGCATCAAGCGGACTTAAAAAGTCAAAACTGTCCATACATATATTTTAGCAAATATTTGCGTTGTGTTTAGAAATAAGATATAATATTATTACACATTGGAGTCATGGTGTAGCCTGGTTAACACGCTGCCCTGTCAAGGCAGAGATCGCGGGTTCAAATCCCGTTGACTCCGAAAAATTTACCCTCCTTTACGGAGGGTTAATTTTTTTGATAAAATAAGATATCTCAATATTTTATAAGGTGTGCTATGAAAAAATACTTTAATTTTCCTTTGGTATTATTATGTATTTGGTTTATTGAAGTTTTGTGGTCCTATTTTTATGCTTATGATGTAAATGTTTGGTATGTAGAAATTTCCAGTGTTGTTTTTGCTGTTTTGTTATTAAGTTTGACCTATAAAAAATTTCGTTTTTCCGATTTAGCATATTTTATTGTATTTTTATGGATATTTTTGCATACAATAGGTGCATGCTATACTTTTGAAAGGGTTCCCTTTATAGATATATTAGGCGATGGCAGAAATCATTTTGATAGGTTTGCCCACTTTATAATAGGTATAAGTTCATTTTTAGCTTGTGAATTTGTATATATAAAAAAACTGATTACATCACTTAAATTTGCGGCATTTTTCGGAATAATATTTATAATGGCTTTGGCAAATTTTTGGGAGTTAATAGAGTGGATATATGCTGCTATTGACGGTGGTGATGTCGGCCTTGCTTTTTTAGGGTCCCAAGGCGATATTTGGGATGCCCAAAAAGATATGTTAATGGACACTTTGGGTGCATGTTTGGGAAGTATAGTTTTTTATATATCTTTCAAAAATAAATCTTCAAAGAAAAGAAATTAAATTTCATTATATAGGTCTTTTTGCTTTTTAAAATAGGTCTTTTGGCCCTGGTATTAATTAGATTAAAACCTTAAAATGTAAATAAGCGAGGATATTGAAGTTAAAAATTCTCGGTTCTAAAAACAGGAGAAAGTATATGAAGAAATTACTTATTATGATGGCATTGTTAATTGGGGCATTGCCTTTATTTGCACAAAGTTGGGAACCTAAAGATATGGTGCAGGTTCATGGCAAGTATGAAGCCTATATTCAAACATTTTCTGAAATAGAGTTAGATTTATTACAAATGGGTCAAGGTGCTATTACCGGTTCTTTGAACCGAATTAAGAACATTAAACTATATACCGAAGAAGGTTGGTTGGATGAAGCCGGTGTAAGCAAAGTGAAAAGGGAATTAGAAGTTATAATGGAATTTTATAATAGAATAAAAGAAGATTCATCCAAAGTCGGTACAGCACTTGGCACTTGGATGATTTTTCAACCCGTAGAAACGGCCGACAAACCATTCATCGGTAGTATGGATGCGGTTTTTATGAAAATTGCAAACGAATATAAAAATTCCGATTTAGATTCAGCATTTGAATTAGCCAAGACTTGTAGAAAATTACAATCTGATTACGATTCCATGGCTACAAGATAAAAACTATAAACGTAATTTGACACAATAAAGCCCACTCTTTTGAGTGGGCTTTATCTTTGAAACCTAATAAGATTTTAATATTTAATCAAACTCTTGTAAGGTACGTTTAATGTCTTACCGCCGTTTAAGGCTGTAAGTTCGATTACGTATAAGCAAAAGGCGGTTTTTGCACCGAGTTTGTTTATAAGTTCAAGCCCCGCACGTGTTGTTCCGCCGGTAGCAAGAAGGTCATCAATTAAAATAACTTTATCGTCTTTGGTTAAAGCGTCTTCATGCATTTCAACGGTATCGGTACCGTATTCAAGTGTAAAACTTGCTGCAATTTTCTTGTAAGGCAATTTGCCTTTTTTGCGTATTGGTACAAAACCGATACCCAAAGCATAAGCCAAAGGTGCGCCGAAAATAAAACCGCGGGATTCAATACCCACAATTTTTGTTATACCTTGATTTTTGCAAAGTGCGGCAAGTTCATCAATTACATATTTAAAAAGTTCCGGGTGCCCGAGTAAAGGCGTAATATCGCGGAAAATTATACCCTTTTTAGGATAATCGGGTATTGCACGTATAATATTTAAAACTTCATCTTTTTTTGACATAAATTACCTCTTATTTTTTTCTTGGTTTTCTTTTTTGTCACGGTATTTTTTGAAATCTTTTTTGACATGACATTTTTCGCAATTTTTTTTGCCTTCTTGATTAATTTTGCAAGAGGGCTTTTTGCGATTTTATTACCCAAAATATCGGTTTCTTGTTTAATTTCCATACCGCTGTAAAAATTGACGGCTTTATTTTGCTTTTTTTCTTCATCTATTAAGCCGAGTTCCATTGCTCTTTGGCGTACTTTACGGACAGCACGCTGTTCGATTTGCCTAACGCGTTCCCTTGAAATTTTTAATTTTTTTGCGATATCCGATAAAGTGTCAGGGTTTTCGGCTTCAAGGCCGTAACGCATAAGTAATATTTCCCTATCACGATCCGGTAAACTTTCAAGGATTTTTTTAACTTCCTCTTGGGAAGACTGTGCAAGTATTAAATTGTCCGGGTTACCTTTGCTTTCGTCGCTTAATGTTTCTTCTAATGTTAAACTGTCTTCATCACTTTGTACTAAAGCAGATAAAGAATCAATACCGTAAGCGGCGTTTAGAGTGTTTAAAATTGATACAACTTGTTTTGCCTTTATATTAAGTTCATGGGCTATTTCATTTAATGTCGGTTCGCGGTTGAGTTTTGATTTTAATCTTTCAAGAGCCTTGCTCCAAGTACGTAAATTTTCCCAGGCATGTTGCGGAATTTTGATATTTGTTGCCTGTTCTTCTACAGAACGGCGTATAAATTGTTCTATCCAGTGTATAGCGTAAGTGGAAAATCTATAACCTAATTTATAATCAAACTTTTCTATAGCCTGAAGTAAACCGAGGTTACCTTCTTCCACTAAATCCATCAATTCGCAACCGGGGCGTAAAAAACGGCGGGCTGTCGGTATAACAAGGCGCAAATGCAATTTGAATAATTCATCACGCGCCGAAAGGTTCCCCTTTTTATACTGTTTCCAAAGGGCAGCCTCTTTTTCCCTATCAATTTGTTTGACGAGGGTGCCTATTTCTTTGAAATATTCGTTTACTGAATCTATACTCTTGTCCATATACTACAATAATACAAAATTTGAAATAACTTTGCACATATGGTCATTATTTTATAAAATCTATATATATGCCCTAGGAGGACTTATGCGTATTTATGATGATTTACAATTAGATTATTGTGATGTTTTACTCAGGCCCAAACGTTCGGCTTTAACATCTCGTTCGGAAGTTAATATTATAAGAGAATATACTTTTAAATGGTGCCCCAAAACTATTAAAGCAACAGGTATTGTCGCCGCTAATATGGCAACAACAGGTACTTTTGAAATTGCCAAAGTTATGCAGGCAAATAATTTATTTACTGCCTTGCATAAACATTACAGTACCGAAGAACTTTTGAAATTTTTAAAGCAAAATAAAAAAGAACACGGTAATAATGATTTAATGTTCATTTCCACCGGCGTTAATGATAAAGATTTTGAAAAATTGAAAACTATCATGAAAAGCAAACTCGTAAACAATATTTGTATTGATGTTGCTAACGGCTATTCACCTTATTTAATAGATTATGTTAAACGTGTTCGCAAAACTTACCCGGACAGTTTAATTATGGCAGGTAATGTTGTAACAGGAGATATGTGCGAAGATTTAATTATTAGCGGCGCCGATATTGTTAAAGTAGGTATCGGCCCCGGTTCTGTTTGCACGACACGTAAATTAACCGGTGTAGGCAGGCCGCAATTTTCAACTGTTGTAGATTGTGCGGATGCCGCACACGGTGTCGGCGGTATGGTTTGCGCTGACGGCGGTTGTACCGTTGCTGGTGATTTGTGCAAAAGTTTTTGTGCCGGTGCTGATTTTATAATGCTTGGCGGAATGCTTGCAGGGCATGATGAAAGCGGTGGTGTAGTTTGCACAAAAACCTACCAAACAAATGAACTTGAACCTGTTGGGCCAAATGCTTACCAGGTAAAATTGGAAGAAAAGACATATAAAAAGTTTTACGGTATGAGTTCCCAATATGCCCAAGAAGAACATTACGGCGGTATGAAAAAGTACCGTGCAAGTGAGGGTAAGGAAGTTAATTTACCGCTCCGCGGGCCTTTAGAACCTACGATTTTAAGTATTTTAGGCGGTATAAGAAGTTGCATGACTTATATCGGTGCAAAACGCTTAAAAGATATGCCGAAATGTGCTACATTTTACCGCGTTTCAAGGCAACTCAACACAATTTTTGATTAAAATTGTTTAAATTATTGTAATTTAGGAGAATTATTTTGATTTAGGGTTAAAAACTCTAAAATAATTTTGTTTTTTAGGTAATCCTTAATTGGATTGTCTTTTGCGAAAGCAAAAGGATTGAAGGCCTAAAAAGCAGTCGTTTTAATTTTGCCGTTCTTTTGAACGGCAAGATGCGGCTGTTTTACTATGACCTTCAATCCATAGTATAAACAGCCGTTTTTGTTTGTTATTTTCGGAGATTTTATGTTATTTATATTACAACTTTTTTGTTTTTTTATGGTAATGCTTCTTGCTTTTTATATAGTTTTGTTTATTGCAAAGCATGACAAAAATATTTAATTAATACTAAGCCAAACCGTACGCACAAGTCCGGCAAGTATTTTTGAGGAAATTTTAGTTTTTTCTTTTACGACGAGTACTAAGAAGAATGGGAGCGTAAGCGACTCTCGGTACTCTAGGAAAATAAAAATTAAAATTTACCAAAAAGACTTTGACGGCAAAAGATGTAGATTGCAAATTTCATATTCTTTATTACATTTTATCTCTAAAAGTGTTACAATGTTATTATGAGGAAGGAAGACCACCTTATAATAACCGGCCTCGGGCTTGAATTTTGCCTAATAATGTGTATTGGTTTTTTTGCCGGATATTTTATAGACAAAAAATGGGATACCTTGCCTTATTTTACTTTAGTCGGTGCATTTTGCGGTTTTAGTTTGGGGCTTTATATTTTGATAAATACCGCCTTAAGATTAAGCAAAAAATTAGAAGCACCTAAAGAGGTAAAAAAGTGATAGGTGAGATTTTACAACATCATATTTTAAATCACGGTTTTAACTTTTTGGGAATACAATTCCCAATAAGCCAATTTGTTGCAATGATGTTGCTTGTAAGCGCAGTCATCTTATCTGTTTTTATTTTTGCCGCACACAAAAAAACAGGCCGCTTGAGAACTGTTGCGGAAATGTTTGTAATGTTCGTACGTGATGACCTTGTTCTCCCAAACCTTCATGAAAAGGGCCGTAAATTAGTTCCGTTTTTCTGCAGTTTATTTATTTTTATTTTATTTTCAAATTATCTCGGTATGTTACCTTGGGCCAGAACTGTAACGGCAAATATTTCCGTTACTGCCGGGCTTGCCTTAATTAGTTTATTTGTAATAGTGGGGCAAAGTATTAAAAATAACGGCTTTTGGGGTTTTACAAAAACCTTTGTTCCGGGCGGTGTTCCGTGGTGGCTTATACCTTTAATGTTTCCTCTGGAAGTTTTAAGTTTAATTATCAGAATTTTTGTTTTGGCCGTACGTTTATTCGCTAATATGACGGCAGGGCATATAATTTTAATTGGTTTAATTTCATTTATTTTTATTATGGGTGCACATGGCATAAAAGACGGTTTTATAACTGCCGGCCCTGTGATGTTTATGACACTTTTTGTTAGTATTTTAGAGTTGCTTGTTGCTGTAATTCAGGCTTATGTTTTTACTTTGCTTACTGTTATTTTTGCCTCATTACAACTTGAAGCACATTAAAGGAGAATAGTATGGAACTTAAATATATTGGTGCAGGTCTTGGTGCTGCAATTGCTGTTATCGGCGCGGCACTCGGTATCGGTAAAATCGGTGCAGCCGCTTTGGATGCAACCGCCAGACAACCGGAAGTTACCGGTGCAGCAAGAATTACAATGATTATCGCAGCAGCTTTGGTTGAAGGTGCTACCTTCTTCGCCTTGGTTATCTGCTTGCTCATGATTTTATAATATGGAAAAACTTTTACAACCGGACCTTGGGCTGATTTTTTGGACTATTGTAAACTTTACCCTTCTTGCTTTGTTGCTTGCTAAATTTGCTTGGAAACCAATAATTTCCGCAATAGAAGCAAGGGAAAAGAAGGTGGCGGAGGATATCGCCGCCGCGCAAAACGCCAAAGAAGAAGCAAAAAAAATTGAGGAAAATTTAAAACGCGAGTTGGAAAATTCTTCAAAAAATGCTGCTTTGCGCCTTGAAGAAGCCACAAAAGCAGCCCAAAAGGAACGCGAGCAAATTTTGCAAGATGCACAAAACCAGGCACAAGATATTGTTACCCGCGCTAAAGAGGAAATAAACCTTGAAACGCAAAAAGCCATAGCCGAAGTAAAAAAAGAATTGGCAGATACCGCCTTACTTGCCGCTAAAAAAATTGTAGCAAAAGAAAGTGATATCAAAACCAACAAAGCAATGGTAGAAGAACTTTTAAACGAGATTAAAAAATGAAAACCGGAACTTTAATTCTTGCCAGTCGCTATGCCAAAGCATTTGACCGTATTGCAAAAAATACGGAAGAGGCCGCGCATAATTTGGCAAGTTTTGAAGAAAGTTTAAAAAG
>JBGVBB010000143.1:0-2180 GCA_045225155.1 Elusimicrobiaceae bacterium | reverse complement strand
CTTCAAGGTCATTTTCATTTGTAGCCGTACCCGCAACAGGTATCAGCATAAATATCAGAAAAGGTAATAAATATTTCAATTTCATTTTATCTCCTATTAAGCAGGCATATTTTCTGCTTTAAAATTCTCCGCTTGTTTTAATAATTCTTGTGCACCGTTTTCAAAATATGTCGGTGTTAAAATAAAATTAGGCAAAGATATTACATTTTCCCCTTCCGGATTATCGGTAAGAATACTTATTTCCCCTTCATCCGGCATATTTACCTTCATAATATTTTGTATTAATTGCCTGGACGGTTCATCACATGCATTTAAATCTACATACACTTTAACATCAGGCGGCAATTCTACTATTTTATTCTTTATCGTTTCAATAGAAGAATTTATGCTATTTATGTTTTGTTCCATTTTATCATAATCAATTTCTATACCGAAATTGTCTTTCAAGGTCGGCATTTTTACTCCGTTTTCCACAACTTTCGGAAGTATTCTGCCTGATATATTGCCGCCATTTAACTCTATTCTATCCCAATCGGAATATATATCACTATTCTTAACATCTGCTACGAACGGTATATTTGTAGCAATAGTATTAGCAAGTTCATATTCATCATTTTTATTCTTTATTAAATTTTGAATCTTTGGCATTGAAAGTGTATCTATTGATTTCTGTTTACGCGATATATTTGATGACGGAACATCATTGTTTTCTGTCGCATTATTAGAGGGTGAAGTAACGTTTGTTTTCATCTCTCTTTGTTTTGCTTTCATATCTTCCAAATTTTTATCGGTTATCACTTGCCTGGCATTTTGCTGAACAGCTGTTTTTGCCTGCGTAGCAATATTTGCAGGGGAAACGAACTGTTCTTCCTGAAGATTTTGTTCTTCATTTGAGCCATTGTTATAGTAATTGCCCCGGGCAGAACTGCCTGAAGCCCCACCTCTACCTGAAGAGGAAGTATCAATTTTTACATTAATATTTTTCAAATCGGCATAAGCATTGCTTAAAGCATCGGCATCAAAACCTTTATCACTTGTAGAAACACGTGCATAATTGGCACCGCCCATATTTGTTGAATTACCGTTTCTGTAACCGTCTGCACTTGCTTGATATTTGCCCCCGTTTGCTTGGTAGGCTTGCCTTTCTTTTTCTTGTTGCAAAGCGGCTAAAACTTCCATATCACTTGCACCTGCCAAACGTTTTTTGGCGGCAGCAAATTCTTTATCGGAAACCATTTTCCGCATTACTTCTTCATAAGGAATATGCCCTTTCGGTGTAACAACATACCTGTTACCTTTTATATCTTCAATTACTTCGTAATTTTGACCGTTTACGGTAACATAACCTTTTACGGGGCTATTTGAATTATTGCCGTAATAACCGGTTGAACTCCCCCCGTAAGAATCGGCATAACCGGGATTATTACCGCTATTATAAACTCTGGATTTTGAGGTGTCAAAATCCGAACCGTTCAAATCATATTTTTTATAACTTTTTGATGAGGCAACCAAAACATCATCTTTTGATTTACCCGTTTTAGATGCTGTAGCGGATGAAGGAACATTTTCTTTTGTAAAGAAATTATTTTCCGACACCTTTTCTTTAATAGAATCTACCCCTTTGGAAGACGCCACCATACCAGATGCCGGCTTTGAAAAACCATAAAAAGAGGCTATTTTATTAGCCAATTTAGAAATAGGGTTTGATTGATAAGACATCCCTGACCTGACCGCAAAAGGGGAGAAGTCTTCTTCTTCCTCATTACTGTAAATAAAAGGAAGAGTAAAAAATGCAATAATTGCAATTAAGGCTATTTTACCAGAATTTCTTTTTAAAAAATCCATATTTTTTGATAGCTGAACAACTGCTTTTTTGTAAATTTTACTTCTTTCCTATATTATATCACTTTTTTAAAAAATTGCAAGTACTTTTTTATTACGCTTTTTTTACGACGATATTTTCAATTTCTTATTAACCTTTAAAGAATTTCATTTTTATATTTTATATAATATAAGTAATGTTTGGAGAGGTGTGTGAGCGGTTGAAACAGCAGGCCTCGAAATCCTGTATACCGAAAGGTATCGAGGGTTCAAATCCCTCCCTCTCCGAAAAAATTTACCCTCCTTTACGGAGGGTTAATTTTTTTGGATGGAGCAATGCCAACTGCTTGGCATTGCGT
>JBGVBB010000142.1:0-25125 GCA_045225155.1 Elusimicrobiaceae bacterium | reverse complement strand
TTTGCTTGATACCGCCTTTATCGTTTTGACTGGGCTTTGTGTGTTTGGAAATCATGTTTATACCTGTAACAACAACTTTGTTTTTAGAAGGTAAAACTTCGCGGATTTCCCCTGTCTTGCCTTTATCTTTACCGGCTAAAACAATAACTTTATCGTTCTTTTTAAGTTTCATATTAGATAACCTCCGGTGCAAGAGAAATAATTTTAAGGAAGTTCTTTTCCCTGAGTTCCCTTGCTATAGGCCCGAAAACACGTGTACCGCGTGGTTCGCCGTTTTCGTTAATAAGGCAAACAGCATTGTCATCAAAGCGAATATAAGAACCGTCTTTGCGGCGTTTTTCACGCGCAATTCTTACGACGACAGCTCTAACAACATCGCCTTTTTTGACGTTTGATGTAGGGATTGCATCCTTTACAGAGCACATAATAACATCGCCCAAAGAAGCAATATCCCTGTGATGGCCGCCGCGCACTTTAAAGCATTGTACTTTTCTAGCGCCGGAATTATCGGCCACATTTAATATACTTCTGATTTGAATCATCTTCTATCTCCGTATTAGCCGAGTGCTTGTTCCACAATTTTGGAAACGCGCCATCTTTTAAGTTTTGACAAAGGTCTTGTAGAGGTAATCTCAACTTTGTCGCCAAGTTTGCTTTCATTGCCTTCATCGTGGGCATGATAGCTCTTGGTAGTTCTGATAATTTTGCCATAGAAAGAATGTTTTTTAGTGGTTGTTACTTCAACGGTGCGGGTTTTATTCATCTTGTCAGATGTAACGATACCGACTAAAACCTTTCTTTCTGCGCGAGTATTTTTATTTTCCATAAATCCTCTTATTTAACTTGCCCTTTTTGTTTAATTAAAGTGTTTAAAAGAGCAATTTCGCGTCTAACAACTCTGATTTCCAAAGGGTTGGCAATCGGGGTTGTACGATGTTTAAAGAGAAGGTTAAACTTTTTCTCTTTAGCTTTGGCTAGCAAGTCTTGCAACTCTGCTACGCTTTTTGTTTTCAAGGTTTCTTTTTCTTTTGCCTTCATAAATTACCTTCTTGTAACAAGTTTAGTCTTAATAGGCAATTTGTCTGTGGCAAGGCGGAAAGCATTTTTTGTTTCTTCTTCGCTTAAACCTTCCATTTCAAACAAAATGCGGCCCGGCTTCACAACACAAACCCAGTGATCAGGAGCACCTTTACCTTTACCCATTCTGGTTTCAGCGGGGTGTTTGGTAATGGCCTTATCCGGGAAAATAAGCGTCCACATTTTACCTTTCTTTTTAATAAATCTTGATAAGGTAACACGGGCTGCTTCGATTTGACGGGCTGTAACCCATTTCGGTTCAAGGGCTTTTAAGCCAAATTCACCGAAAGCTACTTCCGTACCTCTCTTCGCTTTCCCTTTGATGCGAGGAGCACTGTGCGGTTTTCTGTATTTAACTCTTTTAGGCATCAACATAGTTATTTCTCCTCACTTTTTGCTTCTGCTTTCACTTCGGCTTTTGTTTCTTTTTTAGCCGTCTTTTTAGCAGTAGTTTTTTTAGCAGTAGTTTTTGTGGTTTTTGTTGTTTTTTCGGCTTTTGTTTCTTTAGCGGCCTTTGTTTCTTTGGCTGCTTTTGTTGTTTTTGCCGGTTTTACTGCTTTTACTTCGGCTTTTGCCTCAGCTTTAACAGGTTTAACTGCTTTTGCTTTGGTTTCTTTTTTAACCGGGGTTACAGTTTCCTTAACACCTTCGGTAGCTGAAGTTTCTTGCATGTCTCTGTGTTTTCTAAGTTCGTTTAAGATCTCACGCGGAGATTTTGCAAAGTGGGTTTTCTTGAAAATCCACACTTTTATACCGATTTTACCGCTGACGGTATTGGCTTCATAAGTGCCATAATCAATATCTGCACAGAGAGTATGCAAAGGCACGCGGCCTTCACGTTTCCATTCGGTACGGGCAATTTCTGCACCGCCTAAACGGCCACCACACATAATCTTAATACCGAGTGCTTTACCTGCAAGGGCCTTTTCAATAGCCTTTTTCATTGCAGCACCGTAGTGTGCACGTTTTTCAATCTGAAAAGCAATTGATTGTGCAACTAATCTTGCATCGGTTTCAGGATTTTTGATTTCAATAACATTGATGAAAGTTTTGCTTCCGGTCAATTTTTCAAGGTCTTTCCTTAAGTTTTCGATATCAGCACCTTTTTTGCCGATAACTACACCCGGGCGAGCAGTATGAATATTTACTCTTAAGAAAGAACCGGCTCTTTCAATGCTTACAGCGCTTACTGCTGCGAGCAAGAAACGGCTTTCAACAATTTGCCTGATTTGGAAATCTTCCATAAGTAAAGCAGGCATATTTTTAGGGGCAAACCATCTGCTTTGCCAATCTTGTGTGTAACCAAGGCGTAAACCTTTGGGGTGTATTTTATGTCCCATTATTTATGCCCTCCTTTAACATCACTAACCGTAACGGTTAAGTGACAGACATTCCTCTTATAAGGCATTGCCCTGCCTTGCGGACCGGGCTGTATTCTTTTGAGGTTTTTCATAGGGCCCATATTAGAGTAGGCCTCTTTGATATAAATTTTGGTTAAATCAAGTTTATTACCTAATTTAACTTGCAGGTTTGCAGCAGCAGCATTGATGGTTTTTTGAACCATATCGCTACAGCGAAGACCGCTGAAAGGAATAATACCTTGTGAGGCCTTTACGCTTTTGCCACGAACTAGGTCTAACAGTAAACCAACTTTTCTGCTACCAAACCTTTGAAATTTTGCTTTGCTAGTTGCTTCCATTTGTCAAAACTCCTATTTCAAGGCCTTAGACTCTTTAGTCATGCCGCCGTGACCTTTAAACATACGGGTGAAGGCAAATTCACCGAGTTTATGGCCAATCATCCTTTCTGTTACGTAAACAGGCAAGAATTTATGCCCGTTGTGTACTAAGAAAGTATGCCCGACAAACGCAGGAACGATAGTGCAAGCACGTGCCCAAGTTTTAATGTTTTTCTTATCATTAACGCCTTGTGCTTCCACTGCTTTTAATAAGTTTTGGTCTACATAAGGACCTTTCTTTGTGCTTCTTGACATAATTATTTAGCTCCTGAAGTATTGCTGCGTCTATCTTTGACGATCATCCAATCCCAGGTTTTTGCTGGGCGGGTCTTTAAGCCCCTTGTCATTTGGTTCCAAGGAGAGCGTGGTATATTACCACCTTTACTGTGGCCTCTACCACCACCCATCGGGTGATCTACAGCGTTCATTGCGTTACCGCGAACGGTCGGTTTAATACCGCGATGTCTATTTCTGCCGGCATTACCGATCACAACATCTTTGTGTTCTAAGTTGCCGACTTGGCCTATAGTTGCACAGCAGTTTTCCGGGATAAGTCTGATTTCACCGGACGGCATTTTGACGTGGGCATAGCCACCGTCGCGTGCCATAAGTTGTGCTTGGGCGCCAGCTGTTCTGACTAATTGTGCGCCTTTACCTTCTTTAAGCTCTAAAGCGTGGATAAAAGTACCTTCGGGAATATTTTTCAAAGGAAGGCAGTTACCCACTTTAATATCTGCATTGGGGCCAGACATTACGACATCACCGACTTTTAAACCAAGGGCGTGAAGCATATATTGCTTATCGCCGTCGGCATATTTCAAAAGGCAGATTCTGGCAGATCTGTTCGGATCGTATTCAATTGATACGATCGTAGCAGGTACACCGTGTTTTGCTCTTTTAAAATCAATTTTTCTATAGGCTTGTTTATGACCGCCACCGATATGGCGAACCATAATCATACCTGTATTGTTTCTACCGCCGCTTTTCCTGAGGCCTTTGGTAAGTTTCTTTAAAGGTTTCTTACTTGTGATCTCTGAAAAGTCAGCAACCGTGATAGTTCTCCTAGACGGAGTATACGGTTTGAATGTTTTTATAGGCATATTAGTAATTCTCCTTATTACTTAGAAACTGCTTCTGCAGTATCTATTTTATCGCCTTTTTTCAATGTGACGAAGGCCTTCTTTAAATCGGGCCTTTTACCTTCAAAACGTCCCATTCTTTTGACTTTACCGCGAAGAACAGAGGTTGTAACATCTTCAACTGTTACGTTGAAAATTGTTTCCACTGCTTCGGCAATTTCGTGTTTGTTGGCGTTTTTGGCAACCAAAAACACATACTTATTATCTGTATCTCTTAAAACTAAACTCTTTTCTGTTAAGAGAGGTTTCTTTAAAATATCATATACTCTTGACATATTATTCTCCCTTATTTAGCTAATTTCTCAATGGCTTCTTTGGTGAAAATGACTTTTGTAGAATTTAAAACCACATAAGCATTTAAGTCCGTAGGAACCATTTTGTTTAAGCCGGCGATATTGCGGCTTGCTAAATCAAGTTTAGCGTCTTTAGAAGTAACAAGCAAAGGTTTTTTGCCTGCTTCTAAAGTTTTCAATACTTCTGCAACGGCTTTGGTTTTGGCATCTTTTAAATCAAATTTTTCCAAAACTAAAACATTGTCGGAAGTATATTTTGAGGTCAACGCTTGTGCTAAAGCAAGTCTGCGTTTAGCAGCCGGGAGGTCAATCCTAAAGGATCTCGGTGTAGGCCCAAAGGCAACACCACCGTGCCTCCAGATAGGTGAGCGCATAGAACCATGACGTGCGCGCCCTGTACCTTTTTGTTTCCAAGGTTTTTTACCTGTACCGGAAACTTCAGCGCGGGTTTTAACATCCGCTGTACCTGAGCGTTGATTAGATAAAAAAGCGGTGATGACTTCGTGCAAGAAAGTCGGGTTCGGTTTAACACCAAATAAAGCTTCCGGCAAATTGATTTTGCCTACTTCTTGGCCTTTTGTATTTAAAAGTTTTGTTTCCATAATTACCGCCTATTTCTTCTTGGCAGCTGCTTGGGCAGCTTTAATGTTGGCTGCTTTAGAGGCAGACAATTTTTGCTGTTGTGCAACTGTCACATGTTTCTTAAATTTAGAGGTTTCCAAGACAGATACAATCGTACCCTTTGCACCGGGGACGGATCCTTTTAAGAAAATAAGATTATTTTTAGGATCAACTTTAACAACTTCTATCTTTGAAACTGTAGTTGTGGTAAAGCCATAATGACCGGCCATTCTTTGACCTGATAAAACTTTACCTAAAGAACGTCTTGAAGCGAGACCGCCTGGTGCTCTTTCTCTGTCTGAAGCACCGTGGGATGCAGGTTGACCTGCAAAGCCGTGCCTTTTCATAGCACCGGCAAAACCGCGGCCTTTAATTTTACCTTGGACGTCTACATAATCGCCTTCTTTAAAGATAGCGCCTAAATCAATAATTTGACCGACTTCAAAACCTGCAATATCATTAACTCTGCATTCTTTAATATGTTTAACCGGTTCAACACCGAGTTTTTTGAAGTTACCCAAATCGGGTTTGTTTAATTTGCTTTCTTTAACTGTACCGAAACCTAAAGCAACGGCTTTGTAACCGTCTTTTTCTTCGGTTCTGACTCTTACAACTTTACACGGCCCTGCTTTTACGACGGAAACAGCATTTAAATTGCCTTTTTCGTCAAATAATTGCGTCATACCTAACTTTTCACCTAAAACGAAACGCAAGGTTGCAGGGGCTGTTTTAACGGCTGCCTTTGGGGCTTCTTGAGCCGGGGCAGTTTGGTTATTTTCCTGTTCTGACATTTACTTTTTCCTTTTCATGGCTGCATCATAAAATTTATTTTAAATTTTACTGCATCACCCTAATTTTTACTGACGCAGAGTTCCACTGTTTTCTGCGCCTGCCGTAAGGCACTTTTATAAAAGCAATTAATTGCTTTTTATCGCCACATCAACACCGGCGGGAAGATCTAATTTCATCAATTCATCGACGGTTTTGGCTGTGGGGCTCTTAAGATCAATCAAGCGTTTGTGAATACGCATTTCAAACTGCTCTCTGGATTTTTTATCGGTATGCGGTGAACGAAGCACTGTATACTTTCTAATTTTTACAGGGAGTAATACAGGGCCTGCAACAATGGCACCTGTTTTTTTAGCAGTTTCTACGATTCTGGCAACAGAGTTGTCTAACATTCTGTAATCATAAGAGCGAAGTTTAATGCGGATCTTTTCTTGACCGCTTAACTTTGCTGTTTTTTTGGTTTTATTTTCTGCCATAATTTTCCTTACAAAAAATCTTTCTTACTTACTTTTTGCTTTAATTTTACCGTCTCAAATTTAGAGCGGTAAAAGCACCAGCCCACACACTTTCATGTGTTGACTGCTGCCGCAAACACTTCCACTTAGTACAATAGAAATTATACCAAATTTAGAAGACCTTTGCCCCCAGTATCATAATGACTTAGGAACTTAGATAATGAAATTATAGCATAAAATAAGTTATTGTGTCAAACAGTCTTTTTTGTTATAATTTGTTATATTAAAATTTAAGGGGACTGTTATGGATTTTGAAGAAAATCAAAATAATGATGTTTTTGTTGTAAACGGTGTGGCAAATTATAGTTTTGTTAAGAATAATGTTAATAATGTAAAAACATTATCTTCTCTTTTAGGTCTTATTTATAAATCAGGTTGGTACTACAAGCAATGGAAGGAAATTAAAAAATGTAATGAAAATTACAAAAATATTTCCCCGTTTTGGCGCGGTATCTTTTATATAGGTTATGCCAAACAACTCAAAGATATAGTAAAAGGTCTTTATGAAGCAAAAATGACTATGATACTTCAAAACGAAGCCGTTCCGCAAGAAGAAAAAGAAGAGTGGCAAAAAGAATACAAGAAATTTAACAGCATTTTTGCAAATTTCGGTTTAACGCAACAAGCAATTAATAAAATATTACCTGTAGGCCATCCGGACAATAAAACAACATGGGGCAGTTTTTTGGGTTTGCTTCCTTTCGCTATAATACTTATGCTTATATTTGGTGTAAATATTATTTCTTTTATTTTGAGCGGGGGTTGTTATCGGGTGAATGAAAATATTTATACAAACACTTGCGGTAATTATTCTTTTACTTTTCCATTAAATACTAAAATAGGGCTTTGGGAAAGTAACGGTTTTGATAATATTTGTCAAGAAAATGAACAATCAACAATATGCTTGACAGATTTGGTTTTAAATAACCCTGAAGATTTTAACCTAAATACTTTAACGGAAAATGAAACAAATCTTACAGATAAATTTACAAAACAATATGCCGGCAATACCACACATTGCTTTAAAGTATCTGACCCTTCCGGTGAGTTCATAAATACCTGTTACATGAAAGTGGAAAAGCAAGAACCGTTATATTTTGGGTTCTTTATTCAAAACAAAACAGGCGATATGGAAGAACTTGAAAAACTAATGAACAGTTATAAAGAGATAAAAGATTAACCAAAAACCCCCGCAAAAAGCGGGGGTTTTAATTTTACAAGTATTAATTATCTCTTAAATATTTTTTTCAAAAGTCCTTTCTTTTTCCCGGCTTTTTTTGCCGCCTGTTCCTCTTTCTGCTTGGCCCTATTGGCTTTGCTCGTTTTCAAGGTATTTTCAAAAAGCATACGTTGCTTTAAATGTTTGGCTGCGTCTTCCGACATATTTTCAAGCATAATAGCAGGTATTTTACCCGCTTTAATTTCATCGGATAATTCTTTTTTATTTTTTTCTATGGCTTCTTTGGAAAAAATATCACCTACTTCTTTCTTGTTTTTAAATGATTCTTCTTGCTTGTGTTGATCTACGGTAGTTTTATTGATCGTATACCAATAATTAACATCCTGGTCTATTTTTTTGCCGATATTTTCCTTTGTTTCTTCTTTATTTGTACGACCGTACACATTACTGAGCATAAATAACCTGCTTACTATCTGATCATTTCTGCCCTGTACATTTTCTTGTTTTTTTGTTAAAGATTTATTAGCCTGTGCAAATACAACTAAAGATAGCAAAACCAAAGTTAAAGTTAATACTAATATTTTTTTCATAAAACCCTCTGCAATTTAATATTTCTTCCGCGGGCTAAACCCGCGGAAGATTTATGAAATGTTTATTTTCGATACTCCTCTTCCTCATGCGGAGCTTCCGGGGCACAATCGTATTCCATTACTTCTCCTTCATTATTAGTGTAGTAGCAAACACCACCTTCCCAAGTGTCTTGCCATCCATCACCGAAATTGGAACTTGTCTCATACCCGAACATCGGATTGCCGTTTTCATCATAGTAAACTGTCACAGTTTGTGTGCTGCCTTCCGTACAATCTGAATTATAACACTGGCTATATCCGTAACCGGTTAAATTTCCGTTTGCATCATACGTGTTATTGTAAGTTTCGTAATGATCATAACTATTACAAGTTCTACCATCACTGCTCCAATTTGAACATTCTGCATAACCTGTTTCATTTCCATGGTCATCATAGGTATAAACACCACCGCTATAACCGGTACAATTACCGGCATCGTCATGATCTCGGCAATCTGCCCAACTAGTTTGATTCCCGTTTTCATCATAAGAAGCTACCCATCCGGCATATGTAGATGTACAAGTTGTGCCGTTATTGGTCCAATTTTGACAAACTGAATAACTGGTTTGATTCCCATTTTCATCATAAGTGTAAACTTCACCACCTGCAAAAGAGGTGCAAACTCCGCTACTATTAACACTCATACAATTTGCGCTTCCTGTTCGATTTCCGTTTTCATCATAACTATATACTTCGCCCCAAGCGCCATATGATGCACAAGTTCCGTCACTATTTACATTTTGACACCACACTTGTCCGGTCGGTCTTCCGTTTTCATCATAACTGTACATAGAACCGGTTCCTCCATAACTTGTACAAGCACTACCGTTCCAATTATTGCATTGTAAATAAGCAGTTTGATTTCCATTACTATCATAAACACCAATGTATCCACTGCCATAAGAAGTACATGTCCCATCAGCCTCTGCTGAGTTACAACCTATTTGACCGATGTAGTTTCCATTTGTATCAAAAATATTTAACCACCCATTACCATAAGTTTCACAAGAACCGTCATTTTTATAAGTTACGCAATGCATTACGCCTGTTTGATTTCCGTTTTCATCATAAGTGTAAAGTTGGCTATTTATATATCTTCCGCAAGTGCCGTCATTATTCCAATATTGACACTCTATCGAACTAGTTGTATTCCCGTTTGCATCATAGGTATATATCCAAGTATCACCTTTACTTCGGCAAGTACCATCTGTATTCCAACTTTGACAGTACGCATCACTTGTAACATTTCCGTTTTCATCATAGGTATAGACATGACCGTAACCATACGCACAAGCTTCTTCGTTAGCCCAACTATAACAATAGGCATTGCTTAACATGTTTCCGTTTTCATCATAAGTATATATGTTACCGCTTCCATGACTTGTGCAAACACCTTCAGCATTCCATTCATTGCACCCCACTTCACTTATTATATTCCCGTTTACATCATAAGTGTATACTGTACCGCCATTACCCTCTGTACAAGTTCCGTTTTCCGTCCATGCTGTACATCTGTGATAACCTATTAAATTACCGTCTTCATCATAAATTGTTTCACCGCCGGCTGTACACATGCCGTTTTCATCATGCTCATAGCAAACGCTTCTTCTTAATGCGTCTTGATCGGCGCTATATTGTGTTGTTAAGCAGAAATTATTTGTATCACAAACTTCTTCGCTGAATGTGCCGTCTTCATTGTATGTACCCATACAAGTGTAACCTGTGGCCGTGGTTCTTGCACACTCTAAAGTGCACGGATATACACCGCCCGGGCAACTTTGCCAACTGCCTACGCTTGAATTCCTATCACCCGGAGGAAAGCCCAGCATCTTACAATATGTATTGCCTTCCGGTTGGCAATAAGTGCGAGGGTCATCATATTCCCTATATAATGTATAAGAATCCTCCCCTTTATTTCTTTTTGCAACAGCAGTTTTTTCTTCCAATGTATAATCAAAAAGTCTAGTTGAATGTTTGGGCCCCGTTACATCTTCCCCGAAAAAATTTATACTTAAATCTTCAAAATTTTTTGTATATTTGCTTTTGACGTGGTAATAATCATGTTGGGCTTTAACAATGTCTGATAAAGTCTGTATTGCTTCTGTCGCTTTATTTCTTTCAATAGAGCGCATATAACCGGGTACCGCAACTGCCGCAAGTACACCGATTATCAAAACTACCGCTAACATTTCTATTAGTGTAAAACCTTTTTTATTTATTTTCATAATTCTCCTTTACTGTATACAACTTTTACAGAATACACCTATATTATCTTAAAAAAACGAAATACTGTCAAGTAATTTTATTTTTCTTCGTTGTAGTAGCTTTTGTAGTAACCGTATTCACCGTATGATGTGCCTGATTGATGGCAATCATTTATAACGCAACCGATAACTTTAATATTGGCTTGTTTCATACGTTCTAAAGCAAATTTCGCACTCTTAACAGGTGTTTTGCCTTGTTTAAGTGTAAAAATTGCTTTATCAATAATCTGCCCCCAAATGAAAGTATCCGCAACAGGTAAAGAGGCAGGGCAATCAATAAAAATTAAATCAAAATTATTTTTTAAACTATCAATAAAATCTTTCAAAACAGGTGTGCTTAAAAGTTCCGAGGAATTTGCCGGCCGCGGCCCCGAAGTCAAAACAAATAAATCTTTAACTTCCGTTTTTTGAATATTCTTTTTTGCACCTTCCAAAGTTTGGCCTTCCGTCCACAAAGAACTTAAACCATTTTCATTTGAAAGTTTAAATATTCTATGCAAACGCCCACGTCTTAAATCACCGTCAATTAACAAAACTTTTTTGCCGGCTTGTGCAAAAGCCGCCGCCAAAGAAGATGATAAAAACGATTTGCCTTCCCCTTGCAAAGAACTTGTTATAAGTAAATTTTTTATTTTTCCGGCATTTAAAGAAAAACTGAGCATTGTGCGAATGTTCCTAATATTTTCCGCAGTTAGGACATTGCCTTCTTTTAACATTATACGGTAATCTTCAAAACCTTTTCTTTGTTTTTCATGAGGAACAAAACCAAGCAAAGGAAGTTTTAAATCTTCTTCCACTTCTTGGGCGGATTTTACTGTTTGGCATATAACTTCAGATAACAAACTGATTACTATTCCCAACACCAAACCGGCAAATAAACCTATTATTAAATTTAAAATTTTATTTGGTCTGTAAGGTTTATCCGGCACAACCGCTTCATCAATAATTCTTATGTTGTTTGCGGAAAATTGACCCGATAAATCTATCTTAATACTTTGCAGTAAACGTTTTGTTTCCCTATCAATAATTTGCCTTATTGCCTCAAGTTGTTTTTTAATGGAAATGACCTCAGGGTGTTGCTCTGTATATTTACCGAGCAATTTGGAAAGTTCACTGGATTTTTCCAGTTCCTGTTTTTTTAATCCTTTAATAAAATCACTGTTAACAACTTGCGGAAGGGAATTTAACAGTTCCTGTTGTTCGGGGCTTTGTTCGGTGCTTTCAAGTGCGGTTATAACTTCCCCGGCCATTGATAAACGATTTTTAATATTTTGTGCGGCAAAAGATTTTGCCAAATAATTTGCGGTTTTTGTGGCAAGTTGTTTGTCATAAGAAGTTACTTCTACTTCCACTAAACGTGAGCGGGAAATAGGTGAAACAGATAAGTTGTCTTTTAAACTTTTCCACCCTTTAGAAAATTCCGGAACTTCCTTTAAATTTAAATCTTTATAAACTTTTTCAAGTAAAGTTTTTGATTCCAAAAGTTTATATTGCGTTCTGTAATAATCTTCGTCACTTACCCAAGAACCAACAGACATTTGTTCTATGCGGCCGGAATTTTCTTTATCAATCATCATTAAAACTGTTGCTTTATAACGCGGTTGCATTAAGACATTTGCTAAAGTCGCACCAAGTATTCCTGCAAATATCATAAAACAAACCAAATGCCAATGTTTTAAAATTGCCTGAAAGTAAAAAGAAAAATCATTTGTTTCCTGTTGTTGAATTTCGTTCATACTTTAAAATAAACTTTGCGGGACAAAAACCACATCTGCCGGCTTTAACGGAACGTCATATTGTTTATTCCCCTCTTTGGTAATTTGGGAAACATCAACTTCAATAGATTTTTGTACACCGTTTTCCATACGTAAAATTTTTACTTTTGAAATTGCCGCCACATCAGTAAAACCACCGGCCGAAGTGATTGCTTCAAGCAAGGTCATAGTTTTTTCCGGTAAGATAGAAATTGATGATGGTTTTTTAACCTGCCCCAAAACATAGACGGTTTTATTTGCATATTCTTTTATCAAAAAAGAAACCGAAGGCGTTTTAATGTATGCCTGCAAAGCCTGTTCAAGTTTCTTTTCCGCCTCACTTACCGTCAAACCGGAAATCTTTATATTTCCTACCAAAGGAAAAGTTATTGAACCGTTAGTGCTAACCCTAAGCGTGCGGTCCATATCTTCTTCCCTATAAACTTTTATTTCCACCAAGTCCCCGGGTTGTATTAAATAATCCTGTGAATTTTTTAAATTTTCAACTTCTTGTGATATCTGTTGATTAGAAAAACCTACACTATTTTTCTTTACTGAAGCCTTGCCGCCGCAACCTATGAAAAATATGCAAACGACAATAAAAAGGGTAATTTTTTGGGGTCTGAACATAGGTAAATTATATCAAATTATTTAGTCAAAACAAAAAGACGGGAAAGGGTGGTATCCTTCGGGTACTGTTTTAAATAAAACCCTGCAAGATTGTGGATATCTTCTTTTATCATTAGACGTTCTTCCTCGGTAATATTTTCGCTTTTGAACATTTTGTATTTACCTGCCAAAACATGCCTTACATATTTTGGGGAAGGATAATATTCCAAACTTAAATTTAATTTTTCCGCCTCTATTTTAGGTGCAAATTGTTTTGCAAAAACGAAATTGCGCCAAGCACGTGCATATTGGAAATTTTGCCAAAGTAAAAACAAAGATAAACTAAATAAAACAATTTTTAAAATGATAGGGAATTGTATTTCTTTCGTCCTTTTAGCAAAATTTTTGTTGCTGACAAAAGCCAAAGTGATAAAAAACAAAACTGCACAAGCCGGCAAATGGAAAGGGAAATCCACCAATCCGGTAAAAGTAAAACCTATTAACCCGGCACACAAAATAAACATGCGTATTTTCTTTTTTACTTCCAAACCGTTAAATGATTTTGTTATATCAAAAATTGTCACTAATATAAGCCACAAAATTATTGTTCCGGCAATATAACCGAAACTTAACAATAATTCCAGCCAATCATTATGCAAATAACGGGGGAATGCCTTTAAAGCGAAAGGAATATAAGCATCTATTGCCGCACTGAAAGCATCAAACCCTACCCCTGTATACGGGAAATCTTTAAGCATATCAATTGCCGCCGCGTATAAACCTAACCTTGCATTATCGGAACCTGTCCAAAATTGCCTTAAGCCGATTGCAGTACTATGCGTAACAACTAAATGCATCAATAAAACAAATCCTAAGGTTGATACCGTTAAATATATAATTTTTCTGTAATTTTTTTTGGTTAAATACAAGATACACAAACAAGATAATGTAAATAAACCCAGCATTAATGCAATAACCCCACCGCGTGAATGTGAGGCAAAAACACTTATAAATAAAATTATGCTAAAGATAAAATAATAAATATCTTTTTTAGGTAAACGCCTGCACTTTAATAAAATAAACTGCGGCAACCATAAACATAATGAGAGAAAGAAAGAAATCATCACAAATTGCCCGCCGTGATTCCTGCTTGCAAAAGGCCCAAAGGCTGAAAACATTTTCAAACCGGTAAAATATTGTATATATTCCGTTCTAAAACCAATGCTTATTAAAGCAACTATTACGGCATTTACCGTAATTATCAAAATTAAATTTTTGATTTCTTCCGCATATTTTGTAATTTGTGTCAGAGCAAAATATAACATTGACACAGAGAACAATAAAGATAATCCTTCTAAAGAATAGTATCGGCACAAAGTAAACGGGAAGTAAGACGGCTTCTGCAAAAAATTATGTTGATTAAAAAGTTGCAAAACCGCTAATATAATTATGAAACCGAGTAAAGATAAAACTATTTTTGAAATGGGGGTAATTGTAAAAATTTTTTCTTTTAACAAAATAAAGCAACTGAAGATAAGACAAGTTAAATTAAAGATAAGAAGCCCCCAAGGTTCGCTGCCGCCAAAAGCCAAAGGTGTAAATAAAGTTAAAAAGATAAAAACCAAATAATAAGGAAACTTCATAAAAATATTTTATAAAATTAAACGGTCATTGTTAAGAAAAAATTAAATAGTTTGCTTTCTTCCCCGTAAAATTTAAAAAACCACCCATAAAGAGTGGCTTTTCAAATTTTACTGGGGAGGGGACTCGAACCCCTAAGCCCGTGTGGGCAATAGTTTTTGAGACTATCCTGTATACCAGTTCCAGCACCCCAGCGAGTATATATTCTATTTTACCAAATTTTGAGGAATTAAACATTATTAAATTTTGTTTCTTCTAAAAAAGATATAATATTTATATATTTCCAGAAGAGGTTCTTATGCGTAAAATTATTCCCTTATTTCTTTCAATTTTTTTACTTATATCTTGTACAACAAATCAAACAAAAAAAGATAATGCCAATCAACAAAAGAAAAATGTTATTTTAGTTATTGCCGACGGTGCCGGCCCAAATGTTATGAACTATCTAATAGAATATGCCCGCCTTGCACCCAAAAGCCCTTATAAAGATAAAAAATCTAACTTGGAAAAAATGTTTGACCTGGGTAAAAACGGAATAATGTTGAATTACACGGATAAAACTATCGTTACAGATTCCGCCGCCGCGGCCACACAATTTGCAACAGGCGCAAAAACAAACCCATACGCTATCGGTGTTGATGCGAACGGCAAAAAAGTAAACAGTGTTTTATACAATGCAAAACAAAAGGGTTATGCTACGGGGGTTTTGACTGATGTTTATGTTTTGGATGCAACACCTGCCGCTTTTTACGCACACCGCACAAACCGTAAAATGCGTGACGGTATTATTGAAGATATGACCGTAACACAACCCGATATAGTTTTAGGCGGCGGTTTAAATTATTTTGTCTCAAAAGCAGATCTTAAAAATGCAAAATACCAAGAACTTTTAAAAAATGTTCCGTACCTAAAAAATGTTAAAGGGCAAGCAAAACAAGACGATAACTTAACAAAAGTTTTAGACAGCGGTTATAATTTGGTTTTTACAAAACAGGAAATGGAAAATTTAAACGACGGTAAAATTTTGGGTTTATTTGCGCCGGTTTTCTTCCCCCCTTATCCGCCTGCAGATTGGCAAGGGCCAACACTCCTTGATATGACAAAAAAGGCAATTTCCGTTTTATCTAAAAACGATAAAGGGTTTTTCCTTTTGGTTGAAGCAGGGGCAATAGATTGGGTAGCACATGAAAATGATCCCCAAGCTTTACTTCAAGAACTTTTGGAATTTGATGAAACCTTAGGTTACCTTAAAAAATTTGCCGATAAAAACAAAGATACTTTGGTTATAGTGACGGCAGACCATGATACGGGCGGTTTTGGTTTTGCTTATTATACGCCTTATAATTCCAAAGAAGAAGATTATAATGCTTTTGAGAAATTTACTGCTTTGCAAAACGGTAAAAATCTCGCTTATGATCTTTTGCAAAAATATAAAAAACTCCCGGATGAACAAAAAAATTCAGATACAATTAAAAAAATTTTTAAAGAAGAATTAGGTTTTCAAGAACCTATGGACTTTTTAGATGATGAAACCGATTTTTATTCTGCTTTCAATCATTATTGGAATGAACAAGGAATATATTGGAGTACTAATTTACACACAAATGCACCTTTATTTGTTACTTTTTACGGTGATAACGCTCATATAAAAAATAACATTTTGCATAACACCGATTTATTCAAAATAATGAATAATTATTTTAAAAAGTAACAAATTAATTTCATACTTGCAAAATAAAAACTAATTAATTATAATTAGTTTTAGGGGGTAAGTATGAGAATAATAACAAAAATAGTATTAATAATTGTACTAATTACTTTGGTTTATTCCGTTGCAAAACTTATAAGTGCAAAAACTACAAAACATCATCAAGATACTGTTTCAACTATGGAACAAAACCAAAGTATGCAAAACAACCAAAATCAGCCAAACACAAAAGCACCTACTGCACAACAAACACAAGTTACACCAAACACACCGCAAGTTCCGCCAACACCTGATACACCAAACGCACAAGGTTTATATCAGGCTGATGAAATATTAATTGACGGTCAAGGCAAGGCCGGCTCAAATTATATTGATATAACTTCGGACACACCTATAACGCCACAACCGCAAAATAATGCCAGCACACAAAACAATAATTATAATGGCGGCGGTGCTTACGCACAGGCATCTATTAATATAGACAATAATAACAACACAAGTACATCAGTTCAAACTTATGCACCGGGCGTGCCTGCCTTTGAAGTTCTTGACGGCAATTAAATATAAAAAAAGCCCCCGTGTTATAAACACGGGGACATTTTATTTTTGCAAAAGAGTGTTAGGCGTTTAACTTGGTTACATCAATGTGAATACCTAAACCCATCGTAGAGGACATTGAAACAGTTTTCATATATGTCCCTTTGGATGTTGAAGGTTTAACCTTCAAAATAGTATCTAAAACAGCTTTTGCATTTTCATAGATTTTGTTAGCATCAAAGGATGCTTTGCCTACAGGAACGTGAACAATACCGTAAGTATCGGCTTTAAATTCAATCCTGCCTGCTTTAAGTTCTGACACGGCTTTTGCGATATCAAAAGTAATTGTGCCGGCTTTCGGGTTCGGCATCAAACCGCGCGGACCCAAAATTTTGGCTGCTTTTGCTAAATCGCGCATTACATCAGGTGTAGCGACCAAAACGTCAAAGTCAATTTTACCTTTTGTAATATCTTCCACCAAGTCTTCACCGCCCACTAAATCAGCACCTGCTTTTTGTGCTGCTTGGGCATGTTCGCCTTTTGCTAAGACGGCAATTCTTTTGGTTTTGCCGGTGCCGTTCGGTAAAACTACCATGGCACGAACTTGCTGATCTGACTTTTTGGTATCAATCCCTAAACGGACATGGAGTTCAACCGTTTCGTCAAATTTAGCTTTTGCGTTGTCTTTGCATAAAGCGGAGGCTTCTTTTAAGGTGTACAGTTTTTTAGAATCTATGTTCTCTTTAGCTGCTTTTAATCTTTTTCCCATCTTAATCTCCTTCAGGTTAACGAGTTTTAAACTCTCCCTGCTTTATCTTTATTTCGCGGCAATATCAACACCCATGCTGCGTGCTGTGCCTTTTACCATTTCTGCGGCTTGTTTGATATCTTTTGTGTTTAAATCGGGCAATTTTTCTGCTGCGATTTCTTCACATTGTTTTTGTGTCAACTTACCGACTTTGTCTTTATGCGGTGTACCTGAACCTTTTTTAAGGCCAAGTTTTTTCACGATAAGGACTGCCATAGGAGGCATCTTGGTAATAAAAGAGAAAGATCTATCTTCATACACGGTAATTACTACCGGGATTTTGATACCTTTCTCTAACTTTGCTGTTTTTGCATTAAACTGTTTGCAAAATTCCATGATGTTAACACCATGCTGGCCGAGTGCAGGGCCAACCGGTGGTGCAGGGTTTGCTGCACCTGCAGGAATTTGCAGTTTAATGTAACCTTTAATTTTTTTCTCTTTTGCCATTTAATTACTCCTTAATATGCCCGCAATAAATTGCGGGGTACTGCAAAATTAGTTTACTTTTTCTACTTGTAAGTAGTCCACTTCAACAGGGGTTGCCCTGTCAAAGACAGTAACCATAACTTTAAGTTTATTTTTATCTTCGTTAACTTCTTCGATAGTGCCGATAAAGTGTTTGAAAGGCCCTTCGATAACACGTACTTGTTCACCACGTTCAAATTGAACAGCGTGGCGTGGTTTACCGTCGGTTTCTTTGCTTAAAGTGATGATGTTTGCAATTTCTTCTTCCGGAAGCGGCGTCGGGCGAGGATCACCCAAGAAACCGGAAATGCCCGGGATATTGCGTATGAACCAGTAACTTTCGCTTGTCATAATCATTTGAACAAGCAAATAGCTTGGGAAGAATTTGCGTTTTCTTAAATTTTGTTTATTATGTTTTACTTCGACGACATCTTCCGTAGGAACTAAAACGTCAAAAACTCTGTCGCCAAAGTTGCGCATTTTAATTTGAATAAAAATCTTTTCCCTGATTTTGTCTTCATGGCCGGTTTGTGTATGAATGACATACCAAGCCTTTTCAGGTAAATTTTCTTTATTTTCGGTAGGTGCCGCATTTGTTTGTTCGGCAGTATTTTGAACTTCTGAATTCTGTATTTTATTTTCTTCGCTCATATTAACCGCCTATGATAAGGCCAAGACCTTTGCCTAAAAGCAAGTCTATAACCGCAATATAAAGGGCAACAAGGCCAACAACTACGAATACGAAAATAGTTGATTGTACCATTTGTGCACGTGAAAGCCAAACACTTTTTTTAAGTTCAAAATAACTTTCACGGAGGAAGTTTGTCACTTTATTCATATTATTTATTTTCCTTATTTTATGGCGGGAGCGGAAGGACTCGAACCTTCAGTCCCGGTTTTGGAGACCGGTGGTTTGCCAGTTAACCGACGCTCCCCCACCAAATTTATTTTGAAGCTTTTGCTTCTTTATGTAAAGTTTTTTTGCCGCAAGCTTTGCAGAACTTGTTGGCTTCTACTTTATATTCTTTCTTTTTGCCTTTTGCATAGTAATAATTTTTACTTTTGCATTCTGTGCAAGTAAGCACAAAAGTTAATCTTTCATTAGCCATTTTATTATTCCTTATAAGGCAGAAGTGTTGTTACACTTAACCGCCAAATTTACCGATTATAAAGCCCCTGTTTCCAAGGGCTTAATTTATTATAGCATATTATTTTTGCTTTGTAAATGATATAAAGGTCATTACTCCATTGTGCTGATTCTTTGGTATACTTTCAAATCAAATAAACCGATTATTGATAAGAAATGGTCAAAGATATCTGCTTGTATGGCTTCATAATGTTCCCAATTTGTATCATTGGAGAACGCATAAATTTCCAAAGGAACGCCTTCGGAAGTCGGTGAGAGTTGACGCACCATGCAAGTAAAATCTTTTGAAATATGCGGATTGTTTTTTAAATATTCAAAGCAATAAGCCCTAAAAGTTCCAATATTGCTTAAACGGTGGCGGTTATATTCGTCTACTTCTTTGTTTAATTTACCTATTTTTTCTTTTTTATCTGCTAAATATTTTTTAAGCAAATTCAGATGGCTTAATTTATCAATATCTTCATCGGTCAAGAAACGTACCGTTTTAAGGTCAATATTTATTGATCTTTTTATACGTCTTGCACCGGCTTCCTGCATACCGCGCCAGTTAGTAAAAGAATTGGCAACCAAGTTGTATGCCGGAATATTTACGATAGTATTATCCCAATTTTGAACCCTAATTGTGGTAAGCAAGATATCAATAACCGTACCGTCAGCATCTTGCCCCGGGATTGTAATCCAATCACCCACACGAACTAAATCGTTAATTGAAAGTTGCACCCCGGAAACAAGACCCAAAATCGCATCTTTAAAAATCAAAAGTAATATAGCGGATAATGCTGTCAAACCGCCGAGGAAGTAAAGCGGTTCTTTATTAAGCAAAGCGGAAAGCACCAAAATTATCGTTATTATCCAAGCAACAATTTTTAAAGCTTGAACTATACCCTTAAGCGGTAATTTTATTGAACGTTGGAATTTATCTACCAATACATCAAGAAAACTGCCAATCGCTATCATGATAACAATTATGTTTAAAGCGACAAATATCCTTATACAAACAAAAGTTAGACGCGGGAAAGTATCCCCTAAAATTACCGGTGTCAACGGCGGTAAAAAACAAACGGCTATCGCAAATAAGAAAGAAGAAAAGAATTTATTTTTTACACCTAAATAAAGCCAAGCTTTATTTGAAACTTTTCTGGCTTTTAAGAGTTTGGACAAAGCAAACTCTATAAGATTTGTTCCGTATTTAACAAGAACTACTAAAAGTACTAAAAATAAAAATCCGATACCGAATTTTGTGTTAGCGGATAACATGTTCCAATAATTTAAGATATTCACAATAGCCTCCTAAATTTGCTATTATATACATAAAGTATACATAATTTTTAAACAGAGGAGTAGTAAAATGAAAAAACTTACAGTATTAACTTTGGTTTTAGGATTGCTTGCAGCAAATGCTTCGGCTTTCTCTTTAACAGACCCTTTTTACAAACCGGAAAAGGGCCAAATCGTCGGTGATTTAAATATCGCACTTACAAACGAAGATGCCCGTTTTGAAGAATCTTTTGCAATAACAGGCTTAGTGCAAGTGGCTATAAAAGATAGGCTCGTTTTAGGTTTAGGAATGGGCTGGGCAAATATTCGCCATCACTCAAGAGGTATGATAGACCCGACAATCACAGCAAAATATCGTCTTCATGACGGTTTAGTAGACGGTTACTATATGGATATTGACGGATTTTTCAGCCCGCAAGTTTTTGATTCTTGGCAAAGTGAAAAAGGCGGTGCAAAAGGTGCAACGGATTTGGGTGCAACATTAAAAATCGGTTCAACGGAAATGGTAAATAATTTTACTCTTTACGCCGGTGGTTCACTTATTCATTACGGTCATTCGAAATTAATATCTGCGGGTACAGGTATCACCGCATTTGCCGGTGCAAAATATTATGTTGACGAATTAAATTCTTTTGAACTTTCTTTTAATGCTTCAAATTATTTTGGGTTTATTTGCAACCACATCGGTGCCGGTTTTGACATCAACTACGCACATGAATTTGACCCCGAGAAATTAGCATTCATCGTATATTACGGTGCGGAAAGACATAATAAACATATTGACTCCTACAACCATTGGGGTATTAAATGGAGATACGTTTTTTAAATGTATTTGATTGAAACAGAAGATAATGTCGGTTTTTTAACAGCATCCTATATAAAAAATAGAATCAAATCTTTTGTTTCCACAAAAAGTAAACCGTATTTTGTGCTTGCACTTCCTACCGGCGGAACAGCTGTAGATTTATATAAAAATTTGGTTAAGTTCTGCCAAGAAGGTTTAAGTTTTGATAAGGTGGTAACTTTCAACTTGGATGAATATGTGGGTTTACCCGAAAATCATCCCGAAAGTTACCATTCTTTTATGGCAAAAAATTTTTTTGACCATATAAAAATTTCAAAAGAGCAAATACACATCTTAAACGGTAATGCCGCAAATTTAGAACAGGAATGCATTAATTACGAGGAAAAAATTAAAGATTACGGCGGTATTGATTTGTTTATCGGCGGTATAGGCCGAAACGGACATATTGCTTTCAATGAACCTGAAAGTTCTTTTGATTCCAAAACACATGTAGTAAATTTAACACCCAATACCATTGCGGCTAATGCACGCTTTTTTAACAATGATACGACACAAGTTCCGACCAGGGCTTTAACTATGGGGCTTGGTACTATTATGAGTGCCAAAGAAGTTATAATTATGGCAACGGGCCCTAAAAAAGCACAAGCACTTTATCACGCTTTTGAAGATAAACAAAGTACAGCATGGCCTGTAACGGTTTTACAAAAACATCCGCGAACTTTCATTGTGGCAGATCGATATGCTACGGCGGAAATTTCAAAAACAACAAAACAAAAATGCGGGCTTTGCTCATTTATTAATTAATTATGGAAATATTATATAAAAATGCCGTAGTTATTGACGGTGGTAAAAAATTTAAAGCAAGTATTTTAGTCGCGGACGGTAAAATTAAAAAAATTATCCGTTCCGGAACTTTACCCAAAGCACAAAAAATAGTTGATTTAAAAAATAACATTTTAACTACGCCTTTTGTTGATACGCATATCCACGGTTCTTACGGTTTTGGTGTTGATAGCCAGGATAAAAATGCTTTACTTAAACTTTCTATTGAACTAAAAAAACAAGGTGTCTGTGCTTTTTGCCCGACGGTTTTTACAATGCCCCTAAACAAAACTGTTGCGGTACTTAAAAAATTTGCTCCGTTAATCGGCAAAGAAAAGGGGGCAAAAATTATAGGGTTTCACTTGGAAGGGCCTTTTATTTCCCCAAACAAACTTGGTTTTATGCGTAAAGAAGATGTGCAACAAATTTCTTTAAAAACTTTACAAACACTTTATAAGGCGGCAAATGGGAAAATAGTTTCCATGACCGTTGCCCCCGAAGTTAAAAATTTAAACACTCTTGTAAATTTCGCTAAAAAACATAACATTTTACTTCAAGCAGGTCATACTTCCGCAACTTACAGTGAAATGCTGAAAGGTTATAAACTCGGTATAAAACACGCAACACATTTATATAACGCTATGTCTGCTCTTCATCACCGTGATTTAGGTGCGGTAGGCACAGTTTTTTATTTAAAAGATTTTTCGGCTGAAATTATCGCAGACGGCATCCATGTTTGCCCCGAAGCCGTAAATTTATTTTTAAAACAAAAAGCACCTGAAAGAGTTTTTATTATTACCGATGCTCTAACACCAACCGGTAAAAAAGAAGGGCTTTCAAACGGTCAAAAAGTTAAATTACAAAACGGTGTATTTGTCCGCACTAATGATGGCGTTATCGCAGGTTCTGCATTATCCATGCTTAAAGCGGTACAAAATTTAGTTAAATGGGGATATCCTTTAGAATATGCTTTACAAGCAGCTAGCACAAACCCTTCAAAAAGATTTGGGATTAATTTAAGTATTAAGCCCGGTAATAAAGCAAACTTTATCGTGCTTGATAAAAAAACTTTGGCTTTAAAGCAAATTCAATTTATGTTATAATTTTTGTGTGAAATACTTTAAATTTTTAATTTTATTATTACCGCTTTTTATAATTGCCTGCAATCAAGAACCTGCAGGCAAAAAACCTACAACTAATTCAACTTTCGAACAACAAGCCAAAACACCGCTTGAAGCACAAATAAATAAAGTTACCAATACTGTTTTGATAGAACCTTTACGTGCTTTACAAGACGATTCCCATTTTTATAGGGAAAAGCATTATTTGGTTGCCGCACTTGATAATTCCACGCAAAAAGATATTTTCTTTTCTTGTGACGAATTTAAAAAATCCCTATTAAAACTTTTGCAAACAGATTATAGTTCTGACTTTGTGGCGGAAACTTGGCAACGTGCGGAAGTGGAAAAACTTTCCCAAGATCTTGCAAAAGAACAATGTGCCGAAATTTATACTTTGCGTGCCAACTTTTTGGCGGACTTGCAGTATATTTTAAATTCGGCAGATACAAAAGATATTTTTATGGAAGAGGCCAAACCGGTCATAGAAAATTATGCAAAAGCTATAATATCAAGCAATGATTACTATACCGATTCGTTTAATAGAATATTGGATCCGTATAAAAAGTTACGCCAAACTTTTTACCCTCTTGAAAGAGCAGGCTACAGTACATATTTTTTGGAACAAAATGCTTTCAAAAATTTAAGGCAAGCGGTAACCCCTATCATACAAGGTAAAAATACAGACGGCAATAAAATAAATAATATTTTAAATAAAGCGCAAGAAGACGAAAAGGTTTTATATGTTTTCCTTAAAAAATATGAAAGTTTAGTTCAGACAAACGGTGCGTGCATTAATCAGTTTTTCCCCGGCCTTAGAGAAAAATGGTATGACTTTATGTATGAAATCGAACAAATGCCCACAGGAAAACGCCAGGCTTATGCCGACAAACGTTTTAACCAGGCAAATGACGGTTTAAAAACAAAATGTGCAGATTTATTAAAGAAAGCTAAAAAACAAAACACTCAAATCCCTCAAGAGCAATTCCAACAACCGGTTGAATCTTATCAAGAACCCGAAGGCGAAGAAGTTTACGACTTTTAATTACGCCCAAGCATTTCAAAGGCCAAAGTTTTTGCATCACTTTTTGTCTTAATCTTTCCCGTAAATTGTAAAGCGGAAATTTTAGAAAGAATTTCACTTATCTGTTTGCCTTTTGCACCCATATTTTGCAAAGTTTTACCGTCAATGAAACAAGGTGCGTAAGCAAACTTATTTATTTTGGGTGTTAAGGCCTTAATAAGAGGAATTTCTTGCCTCGTTAACGGTTTATACGGGGCATGCCTTTCAGTATAAAATTTAAGCAAATTATGTGCCAAAACCAAATTATTTTTTTGCATTTGTAAACTATCTAAAAAAGCAGCCGGTTCTTTTTGTGACAATACCAATAGGGCCAATCTTTCCTCTAAAGTTTTAAATTTATCTATATTTTTAAGTGCTTTAAAATTAGGGCAAATTAAAGCCTCTGCCTTGTATTTTTTAATTAAAGTAAATATTTTTGAGGGCTTGTTTTCCTCTAAAAACTTTATTATTTCATTTGTTTTTCTTGCCGGTGTTAAAAGCGCAATATAATTTTTTTGTAATGCGGTTTTAAATAAATTTTCCGTCTCTTTAGAAAGTGTAAAATTTAAGCGTGCGGCAAAACGCAAAGCACGATATAAGCGGGTTGGGTCATCTTCAAAACTTTTTGTATGTAACACGGAAACTTTCTTGTTTTTAATGTCTTTTAAAGAATTATACAAATCATAAATTTTAAAAAATTCACCAGGAAGTAAACTTAAAGCCAAGGCATTACAAGTAAAATCACGCCTAAACAAATCTTCCTTTATTGTTGCCTTGCTTACTACGGGTAAAGCAGCAGGTTTAGGGTAAATTTCTTTTCGGCAACAAACAAAATCAAGTTTAAAACCATTTTGAAAAGTAACACGTGCAGTACCGAAATTATTAAACTTTTGCACCTTTGCACCTTTTGTTTTTTGGCAATAGTTTATTAGCGGTGCGGTATCTTTTTCCACGCAAATATCAATATCTTTTGTTTTTTTATGTAAAACAAAATCACGGGCAAAACCTCCCACGGTCCAAATTTTTAAACCGTGTTTATCTGCTATTTGTCCAAGTTCTTTTAAAAGTTTAATACTCATAAAAACACCCCGTGAGGGACTTGAACCCACATCCTCGGTTCCGAAG
>JBGVBB010000141.1:0-1629 GCA_045225155.1 Elusimicrobiaceae bacterium | reverse complement strand
TGGCCGGAGTGAACTTCCAAATCAAGTTCCTTTGCTAAAATTGTAGCCATTTCTATACGTTCAAGTTCGGCAAGGCGTGCTTTTTCGTTTTTTGCTTCGCTGTATTTTTTGGTGCAAAGTTCAACAATATCTGCCCCCAAACGTTTTGCCGCACGGAGATTTGCCGGTTCGGGATCTACAAACAAACTTACTTTTATTTTAGATTTTTGCAAAGCTTTTATTGTGCGGACAATGGCCGGCAAATTGTGTTTATTTAGTTTTAATCCACCGGAAGTCGTAAGTTCATTAGGGAATTCCGGCACTAAGCAAACAGAACCGCATTTAACGGATGTAGCAAAATCAACCATTTCTTTAGTCGGGGCCATTTCCAAATGAATTTTTTCACGTGCGATTTTTGCTAATTTTTTAACATCTGTTTCCTGAATATGACGCCTATCCCCACGCAAATGCATTACGATATAATCAGCACCCAAAGCGAGGCAGATTTCCGCCGCTTTAACCGGGCTTGGTTCCGTGCCCCCGCGCACTTGGCGAAGGGTAGCAATATGATCTAAATTAACACCTAATTTCATAAACACCTCTAGCAAGTTTTAACTTTGCTTTTATAAAATGTTACAACTTTTTGGCAAATTTCTTCAACATTATCTTTGTTTTCATCTTCAACAAGAACACGAAGCAAAGGTTCAGTCCCGGAATAACGCACAACTATGCGCCCCTTTTCCCCCATAGATTTTTCAAGTTCTTTAAGATAAGGGCAAAAACCGTCAATTTCATCTAGCGGGATTTTCTTTTCTACTTTAACGGGAACAAGTTTCAAAGGATATTTTTGCCATAAATTTTTAAAATAGCTTAACTTTTTACCGGTACTTTTTACAATACCCAAAAGTTGCAAAGCGGTTAAAATACCGTCACCTGCAGGGGCAATATCTTTAAAAATAATGTGGCCGGAAGTCTCCCCCCCGACTGATAAATTATCTTTTGTAAGTTCTTCAAAAACATATTTATCGCCCACTTTTGTTAAAACGGATTCTATGCCGTTTGCTTTTAAATAATTGATTAAACCTAAATTTGCCATAATGGTTAAAACAGCTTTATTACCTTTTAGTCTACCTTTATTCTTTAAGTATACGGAAACGGTGGAAATTACATTATCTCCGTCAAAAATTTCACCGTCTTCCGTTACAGCGATAAGGCGGTCTGCGTCCCCATCGAAAGAAAGGCCGAGGTCCGCTTTGCATTTTTTAACTTCTTCCTGCAAACTTTCGGTATGCAAAGCGCCGGCATTTTTATTTATGCTAAAACCGTCGGGATTATTATTGATTACCGTTACTTTTGCACCGAGTTCTTTAAAAACTTTCGGTGCAATTTTTGATGCAGCCCCATTTGCGCAATCAAGCACCAAATGCAAATTTTTTAAATCGGCAGCATCTTTTAAAGTACTTTTTAAAAATGAAATATACTCTTCCACTTTCTCCGGTACTTCACAAAATTTTGTATTATTTTGAGGCGCGGGAACAGTTTTTAAATTTTCAATTTCGCGTTCGATATTATCTTCTATATCTTCACTAAGTTTTGTACCACGAGCGGAAAAGAATTTTATGCCGTTAAATTCTGCCGGGTTATGACTGG
>JBGVBB010000140.1:0-2701 GCA_045225155.1 Elusimicrobiaceae bacterium | reverse complement strand
AACTCCTCAGGGGGTAATATTGAAGAGTTCATCGGGGGTAAACACAGTAAATGATAACTAAATTTAAAGGAAATGTCAAATATTTTATTTAATAAATTTTTTTATTTCATATCTAACATTTATTACAACAAAATTGATATAATGTGATGTATGAAGAAAAATAATAAATTATCTCTCTATATAATAACTAAAAATGAAGAAAAGACTTTGGATGCTTGCCTAAAAAGCGTACAAGGCCTTGCCGATGAAATAATTTTAGTTGATTGCTTTTCCACAGATAAAACCATTGAAATAGCAAACAAACACGATGCAAAAGTTTTTCAAAGGCCATTCAATAGTTTTCAAGATCAAAAACAATTTGCTTTAGACCAATGCACCTGCGAATGGGTTCTTAATCTAGATGCAGATGAAGAATTATCCCCTAAACTAAGAAAAAAAATTACTGATATAATAAACAAACCCATAAAAGAAAAACTGTTTTTTTTACAGGAACAAATAACTTTTTTAGGTCGTAAAATGAAACATAGCGGCTTAACGGGGCATTTTAAAGAACGTTTGGCTTATAGAATCGGAACAAAATATCTCCCGGGCGCTGTTCACGAAAAACCGACAAATGAAGGCCCTATCGGATATATAAAAGGTGCTTATTACTACCACACGCCATATACTTCAATAGAACAATATTTCAACAAATTTAACCAATATTCGACTTTGGGTGCGCAATACTTATTTGAAAGCGGTAAAAAATTTCATATTCTAAACTTAATCCGCCAACCATTTGATTTTATTAAAATATATTTTTTTCATCTTGGCTTTTTAGACGGTATACATGGTTTTTTATGGGCTTGGCTTTCTTCTGTTTATCCTACTGTTAAATATGCAAAATTGTGGTATCTATATTTCCAAAATGAAAAGAAATCCAAGAAATAAAGCTTTCCTTATGGACAAATTACCCAAAAGTTTATATAATATAAATGTAAATTGTATTAAAGATTTTCAGGGGCTGGTAGCTCAACTGGTTAGAGCGTCCGCCTTACACGCGGAAGGTTGAAGGTTCGAGTCCTTTCTAGCCCACCATTTTAAAACCCTCGTTTTACGACGGGGGTTTTTAAATGCTTTTGCTAGAAGAGAATCAACTGCTTGGCTCACGTAAGGAGGAGGAGAAGCCCGAAGCCATATTTTGAGCAAAGTAAAGCGAATCAAATCGCAAAAAAAGGCCACCCGTAAAGGTGGCCTTTAATATTAAATATGATGATTATTTAATTCTGAATTCCACGCGGCGGTTTGCTTTGCGGCCTTCTTTTGTTGAATTATCGGCAATAGGTTTTGTTTCGCCGTAACCTTTATAGGAAACGCTCTTAATATTCAAACCTTGTTCCATCATATAATCATAAACTTTCTTTGCTCTTTGTTCTGATAATTGCATATTGTATTCTTCAGAACCGACAGAGTCAGTATGACCTTGAATAACCAAGCTTCTGTTAGGAATTTGGTTAAGAAGTTCTACAGCTTGATCCAAAGTTTTCTTTGAATTGCTTGATAAATCGGTTTTACCATATTGGAAGAGAATTTCGTTGCTTAAAACGACGGAAATTTCATCTTCAAGTTTTTGGACTTTACCGATAGCTGCTAATGCGGCAGCATCTCTTTCTTGTTGTGCTCTTCTGGCAGCGGCTTCCGCTTCTCTTTGAGCCCTCAAAGCGGCAGCTCTTTTTTCAGCGGCAAGTCTTTCTTGTTCTGCGGCCATTCTAGCTTGGCATTTAGCATCACATGTTTCAACTATTCTGCCGTTTAAACAATCTTTACCATAATAGCATTGCTGTACGAAAGCATTTGCCCCTAATGATAAAGAGGTTAAAACTAATACTACGATGAGTTTCTTCATACTACCTCCATTAATTTTATTACACACAAATATTATACCAAAAAAAATTCAATATTGCCTACTTTTTATCTTCTTCGGGGGAAGCAGGGATAATTTCTTCTTTCTCTTCCGGTTCCTTGGATTTAAATAAGGCACCCCAGGTACTCTTTAACATATTGGAAACAGGGTTTTTGGTAATTGTATGCCCCACCAAATCTGCCACACTTGATAATACACTTAAAGAACCTTTAGGATCTTCTATAGTTCCTTTAACATCAATATTTAAAGGCATGATGCCGTTATCTGTATGCCTGCCGGGGGCACTGTCAACATTTAACTTAATTTTACGATTATCAAAATTTATATTTCCGTTAACTCTAAAGGAGAATAAACTTGATACAAAAGAACATTTCTTCATGGTTGCAAGGCCTTGGTTAAAATCAATATTTGTATTAAAAGAATCGAAATCCATCTTGCCGTTAATTTCTTGGTGAACAGGGAGTTCTTCTTCCTCTTCTTTATTACCTGATAAAACTTTGCCCATACCGTTTAGCAAATCAAGGACATTAAGGGTATTTACAACCTTGCTTACTATACCTAAACTCATAAACATAACTTTGGTTATGGCATTGGCATTAGATATAGTGTAAATATCTTTTATTTGGCCGTTTTTAATTGACAAGTCAAAGGTACCGTGGGTTTTATCCATTTGCGTAGTAATATTTTTTGCTTTAGCCTTGAAAACGAGATTATTGCCTTTAATAAAAGGAACATCGAGTTTCTTTATATCTACTTTTGCATTTACGTTTATCGGTACGAAAGAAAAATTATTACCTT
>JBGVBB010000139.1:0-12604 GCA_045225155.1 Elusimicrobiaceae bacterium | reverse complement strand
CGCCTTCCACCACTCTGCCCCAAACAGATGTTTTATTTTCTGATAATTTTTCTAATAGTTTAACAATCCCGTCACATCCGACTTTTGAAGCCCATTTCAATGCACCTTCTGTATCTGCACCATGATCAATTAAAACTTTAGCAACCCCTGTATTGCATTTAGTATAACGGCTGTATATCGCTTCTTTCAATATTCCTTTGTAAGCATGTATTATATATTCGTTGTTATCGAGCAAAAGGTCAACTATATCTGCGTCCGCATGATACACCGCACATTCTAAGTGATATAAAGTAATTTCTGCCTCATTTGCAATTAAAAGTTCAGCAATTTCTTTATGATTAAATGTGACCGCATATTCCAAAGAATCTTTAAAATGAATATCTTTAGCATTAACATCAGCACCTTTACTAATTAAAAGTTCCACTATTTCCAAATGTCCCTTACAAGAGGCTATCATTAAAGGCGTTTGTCCGAAATTATTCCTGACATCTACATTAATCTGTTTACTGTCCAAAATTTCTTCTACTTTTGCTTTATTTCCATTTAAAGTTGCATAAAACAAATCATAAGAAGTATATTTTGGCATTTCCTGCTGAATAACTCCATTAATTTCGGTTTTAAGTTCTTGAAAAATATTATTCTGTCTCGGTGCGGCATAGAGCAGTGTACATAACAATAGTGCTATAAAAGAAACTGTCAATGTTTTTACGTTCATAAAATTCTCCCTCACTATCATTCTTTCTTACTGATAGTTTAAGAGATAAAACCGAACCAAACAAGAGTATTTAGACCTATTTGAAGATATAGTTAGACCTATGAAAAGGGACCAAAAGACCTATTTCTACAGTGAAGAATTCTATTTTTGTATGGCTAATGTGCCGGCACGGCCCTTAAGATATCCAAGAAAAATCTCCCCTTCTTTAGCATCAGTTACATTTTTTGCAACATCTTTCAAGGGGCAAATTGTATAACCGCGTTTTAAAGCACCGCGTAAAATAGCTTCAAATTGCTTAATTTTGCTGCGGCCTTCCATTTCCCCATGCACGGTTATAACATTTAAGCCGGGTTTTAAGGAATTTAAATAGAAATCTGCAATGGTATCATCATTTATACCGTCAAGGCCTAAAATTTCATCCATTGTAGGTAGTGTAGAAGATATTTCCAAAGTTTTAAAATTTTGGCCTTCGAAAATCGGGTAAAAAGGGGCTTTGCCTTCGCGCCCGTTGCTGACATAATCAAAATTTAAACTATCTAATGCCGCCAAAGCATTAGATGTTATTTGCCAACCGGGTGCGGCAAAAGTATGCGGTTTTTGGCCGCTTAACTTTTCAAATAATTCCACTGCTTTTAACAAATCGGCGCGAATCTCGGTATATGACAATTTGGGTAATTTATCTTGCCATTTAACATGGTCCCAAGCGTGTACACCGCACTCATGGCCGGCTTTTACAGTATCAATAAAAACTTGGGGATGATCTTTAACAATCATAGGGGCCGGCAAAAGTGTGCCGTACATCATGGTTCTAAGCCCATAGGTGCTTGGGGCTTTTGTCCTAAACATTTTACTGATAAAACCTTTCCTAAAAATCCTAAAAATTGCTTTGCCGGAATTATCAGGCCCAAAGGAAAAATAAAAAGTTGCCTTTAAATTTAATTTATCTAAAACATCCACCATGGCAGGCACACCTTTAAGGTAACCCTCTAAAGTATCAACATCAACTTTTACTGCTAAAATATTTTTATTTTTTGACATATAAATTTAGTTCCCTCTCATCATGGCCGATATATTCAAAATTTTCAATGCCCGGCACTTGGTTAATATGTTTATCTTTTACTACTATATAAAGTTTTTGGTTTTCCTGTAAAGGCTGATTTAAATATTGTTCAATATTTTCAGGTTCTATAAACCAATTATCTGCGTCTTCGGCTTTACTGCGGCCAAAAGCAAGTTCGCCCTCCCTATTATAAATTACTATACGGTGTTTTGTATAAAAGGGCATATCTTGCTTATAAGTTTGGAAATGCAAAACAATATCTTGCGGTTTTAAAATGGGTTTAAGAATATTGCTTAAAGTTTTTGTGGACCTTTGCGTTGCAAGAGCACTAAAAGCCGGTAAACTGACTGCCAAGAAACAAAATGCAAAAATACTATGGGCAATAAGCATTTTTTTGGCTTGTTTTCTATAAATCCAAAAGAAGATACAAAACACAAAACAAAGCGCGCAAATCAAAGTTGCCGGGGTTTTGTAAACTAAGACCTCATTTATACGTTTTAGACGTATAAAACCGTTAAAAATTAAGGCAACACCTAAACATAAAAGAACTGTTAAAACAGTAAATACCCAAAGCCAGATTTTGGTAATTTTTGCACAATCCTTCAAGGCCAAAATATTTTTGGCAATCAAAATTGCCAGCGGCGGAAATACCGGCAAAATATACGGTATAAGTTTTGAACTTGAAGCCGAGAAAAATAAAGTTATAATAATAATCCACAAAACTAAATAAAGATTAATTTGTTGTTTGTTTAAATAATTTTTTACATTTACAAATAAACCCAAAGTCCACGGAAACAAACCGCCGATTATAACAGGAATAAAGAACCAAAAGGGTTCATATCTGTCGTGCATTTTTGTGGCATAGCGTAGGAAATGTTCCTGAATAAAAAAGAAGTAAAAGAAATCCGGGTTCTTTTTGCAAACCAGATAAAAAGGCGGCACGCATACAAGGAAAAATACCAATATTGCAGGTGTTAAAAACAAACGTTTTAAAATTTTAAAATCACGCGTAAAGAGCATAAAAAAGAATATTACGCCGCCCGGCAAAACTATGCCAATTAAGCCTTTTGCCAAAGTAGCTAAAGCCAAAGCAATATAAAAAATGTATAACCAACGTTTTTTGTTTTCTTTATAGAAGATATAAAAACTAAAGAGCGAAAGTGTAAGCAAGGCAGAAAGTGTCATATCAATAATATTTACCCTGGAAAGTGCAAAAAATAAACCGCTTGTTCCAAGAATTACGGTTGATAAATTTGCAGTATTTTCATCTTCAAATTTACGGGTAACAAACCAGGTTAGGAAGATGGACATTAAACCCATTACTACCGAAGTAAAACGGGCCGCAAATTCATTTTGCCCAAAAACAGCAAAAGAGGCCGCGGTAAACCAATAATAAAGTGGCGGTTTTTCAAAATACAAAACATGATTTAGCGTAGGCGTTAAAAAATTACCGCTTTCAAGCATTTCACGCGGTATTTCCGCATATCGGCCTTCATCCGGGTTCATTAAACCGTAACCGCCGATATTACAAAAGTATAATATGACAAAAGCAATAAAAATAAAATATTTTAAATTGCGCTTGTCTGTAAAAAACTTAATTATATTTTGCATTTATTTAATTTTGCCCTTTTTAAAATCTTTAAGATACAAGGCAAGTGTTTTGCGTACCATTTCTTTTAAAGAAATTTTCGGCTCCCAACCGAAAGTATTGCGCATATTGTCAATGCTGGGTAAGCGGTCTTGTGCATCCTGGTAAGTACCGCCGTAATATTGTTTTGCATCTTGCACGACAATTTGTGCTTTATCTGCCATAGGTTTATATTCTTTAAACTCTTTCATTGTTTCAACAATGGTGTAAGCAAGTTCTTTAATGGAGTGATTGTTTTTAGGGTTACCTATATTAAAGATTTTGCCGTCTGCTTTGCCACCTTTATTTTCAATAATGAGCATTAAAGCATCAAGGCAGTCATCAATATAAGTAAAACTTCTGCGTTGTTCACCGCCGTTAACTAAAACAAGCGGGCGGCCTGTTACCACGTCATAAAACATTTGAGTGATACTTCTTGCCGCGCGGTTTTTTGCATCTTCAAAAGTATCAAGGCGCGTACCAACCCAGTTAAAAGGCCTGATTAAAGTATATTTTAAACCTTGTTCTTGTGCATAAGCTGCAATAACGCGGTCCATCATTTGTTTACCGCAGGAATAAATCCAGCGCATTTTGTTGATAGGGCCTGTCATTAACGGGGAAGTTTCTTCATTTAAAACTTTATCCGGGCTCATACCGTAAACTTCAGAGGTTGACGGGAAAATAACCCTTTTATTATGCTTAACACACATACGGACAACTTTTAAATTTTGTTCAAAATCAAGTTCAAAAGTCCACACAGGTTTTTTAATATAGTACATCGGCTTTGCAACACCGACTAATGGCAAAACTACATCCGCTTCTTTAACCTGGTTTTCAATCCAGCGGTCAGCTTTAAAAATATCGCCTTTTTTAAAGGTAAAATTGGGGTGTTTTAAACCCTTTAAATTGCGTCTTACATAGTCAAAAGCAACAACTTTCCAATCGGTAGTATTTAAAATTCTTTCGGTTAAATGTGAACCGATAAAACCATCAGCACCAAGTATTAAAACTTTCATTTTTGTATCTCCTGTACTTCGTATTCTAAAATTTCCAAATCGTTTGTGGCAGTAGTTATAATGTATGGTTTTTTTGAAACCGTTTTGCCCGGCTCTGCCTGTGTTTTTGCAGGCAAAACTTTAGCACGCCAAATAATAATTTTTTTGCCGTTCTCTTCAAAAAACGCACCGGGGAAAGGTTTTGTTACTGCCCTAATTAAATTATAAATTGTTTGTGCCTCATTATTCCAATTTATTAAACCGTCTGCCGGGGTGCGACGCCCGAAATATGTACTTACAGACATATCTTGCTTACGCGGTTTTAAATTTTTTGTTTCAATTAAAGGGTAAACTTCTTTAATAATTTCACAAGCGGCAACGGTTACTTTTTTTGTCAAAGTTAAGGCGGTATCCTCATTATCAATAGGCACAACTTTTTGGCCCACGATATCGCCTGCATCTGCTTTTGCTACCATATAATGCAAGGTTGCACCTGTTTCTTTTTCCCCTTTAACAAGCACCCAATTTATCGGCGCGCGGCCACGGTATTTAGGAAGTAGTGAGCCGTGCATATTAAAAGCCCCCAAAGGTGCAACTTTTAAAATTTCATCACTTATCAAAGAACGGTAATATACGGATAAAATAATATCGGGTGCTAAATTTTTAATATTTTGTACATCTTCGGCAGTTAATTTTTCCGGTGTAAAAGTTTGGATATTATGTTTTTGTGCTAAAAGTTTAACGGAAGGGAACCAATTTTCTTTAGGGTTATCTTCATAAGTATAAACACCGATAATATTTGCCCCCATTTTGATAAGCTCTTCCAAAACGGCGGCACCGGTCATACTGAAACCGAAAAATAAAAGTTTAGGCCTTTGTTCCATATTCTTCTTTGATAACGAATTTGGGGCGTTTCCTAACTTCCTTAAACAAGCGCCCGATATATTCCCCTGTAATACCAATTGCACTAATCATAAACCCGATTAAGAAAAACAGTATTGCAAACAATGTGAACACACCGTTTGTGTCATCTGCAGAAGCACCGTAAATTATACGCAAAGCAATCAAATAAGACGCAAGCAAGAAACTTAAACCGGAAATTACCATCCCTGAAATTGTAATAAATTGGAGTGGCACTAAAGAAAAACTTGTCATCAAATCAAAATTTAAACTGATTAAGCGGAACAGGCTGTATTTTGATTCCCCCTCCATACGTTTACTGTGGGAAATTTCAATTTCCACCGGGTTTACCGCAAATTTTTGTGCAAAGGCAGGAATAAATGTTGTGGCTTCCTCACTTTCCGCGATAATATCAACTATGCGCCTGTCATAAGCGCGCAGCATGCAGCCGTAATCGTGTATCTTTAAACCTGTAATTTTATTGGTTATTATGTTGACGATTTTAGAGGCAAATTTCCTAAAAAACGGGTCATCCCTTTTTGCGCGGATGGTGCCGACAACGTCATGCCCTTTATCAAATTCTGCTAGCATTTTTTCAATTTCTTCCGGCGGGTTTTGAAGGTCTGCGTCCATTGTAACAACCACATCACCGGTTACTTTTGTAAAGCCTGCAACTATTGCCATGTGTTGGCCGAAATTGCCGTTAAAATCGATAATTTTGACGACGTCTTTACGCTTTTCATACATTTCTTTGAGTTGCTTAATACTGTCGTCTTTACTGCCGTCATTTACGAAAATAATTTCATAAGGGCGGTTTAATTTATCTAATGCTGGGAAAGTGCGCTCAAAAAGTTTCGGTAAAGACGCACTTTCATTATACACTGGTACTACTACTGATAACTTTTTCATTTTAAATGCTCTTTTAATATTTGTTTGGTGGTGTTTATAACATCTTCAACATCTTGCTCGGTCATAGCAGGGAATAAAGGTAAAGACACGATATGTTCACCCACATATTCGGCTTCCGGGTAATCTTTAACATTCCAGCCGAAAGTCTTTTGATAATAACTGAATGTCGGTATAGCCTGATAATGCAAAGCAGTACCGATATTTTGTTCACCCATAAGTTTCATAAATTCATCACGGGTGATATTTAAAACTTCGGTATCAATTAAAGGCGTAAAAATATGCCAAGAGTGTAAGTCGCCGTTATTAACCGGTGCTGGCAAAATTAAGCCTTTTGTATCTTTAAAAGCGGCCATATATTTTGCCACAATTTCTGTTCGGCGTTTATTAAAATCTTCAAGTTGCTTCATTTGGGAAATACCGATTGCCGCCTGAATATCAAGCATATTGTATTTTAGGCCGAGCAAAGAAATATCATAATGCGTTTTGCCTTTTGCCGCGTAGCGGTTCCAAGCACCTTTGCTCATACCGTTTTGGCGCATAATATAAACTGCCTCGGCGGCTGCTTCATCACTTAAACAAACCATACCGCCTTCACCGGTAGTAATATTTTTTGTGGGGTGGAAACTGAAAACTACCGCATTTTTACCGTCGGTTTTGCCGATTCTTTCCCCTTGATATTTTGCCCCCAAAGCATGGGCGGCATCTTCAATAATAACTAAATTGTGTTTTTTTGCAATTTCCCTAATTGCCTTCATATCGCAAGGGCGACCTGCAAAATGTACGGGCATAATTGCTTTAGTTCTTGGTGTTATTTTTGCCTCAATATTTGCAGGAACTATATTTAAAGTATTTCTGTCAATATCTGCCAAAACAGGTGTAGCACCGGCTAAAATTATAGTGTTTACGGTGGAGGCAAATGTCATGGGTGTTGTAATAACTTCGTCCCCTTTACCTATACCAAGGGCCATTAAGGCTAAGTGTAAACCGGCAGTAGCCGAATTTACACCGATACAATATGGGGAAGTTGTAAAATCTTTAAAAACCTGCTCAAAAGCAATAGTTTTGGGGCCGATTGTAAGCCAGCCGCTTTTTATACAATTGACGACCTCGTCAATACCGTCTTGCGCGATGGTGGGTTTTGCGAAAGGCAAAAAAGTTTCTCTCATAAACGCCTCATTTATATATGTATATATTATATCAAATTTGATACAATATAATTATATCACGAAAGTGGAGATACATATGGAAAAAATTTGTATGGTTGGTACAGGATATGTCGGTTTGGTAAGCGGTGCATGTTTTGCGCACCTAGGGCATAAAGTTATTTGTGTGGATAATAATAAAACCCGTATTGAAAATTTAAATAAGGGTATAATGCCTATTTATGAAAAAGATTTAAAAGAAATTGTTGCCGAGACTGTCAAAAAAGGTAATTTAAGTTTCACTACCAGTATGGCGCGCGGTGTTGAAGAAAGTAATGTTATCTTTATCACCGTAGGCACACCGGCAGATAAAAAGACAGGGGACCCTGATTTATCTTTCGTTTTTGCCGTCGCCGAAGAAATTGCAGAAAATATTAAAGATGATTATAAAGTTATAGTTTTAAAATCTACTGTCCCAATAGGTACAGCTGAAAGTGTTGAAAGTATTATCAAAAAAAATAACCCAACCGCTAAATTTTCCGTGGTAACAAACCCGGAATTTTTGAAAGAGGGTTTTGCGGTAGCGGACTTTTTGAACCCGGAAAGAATTGTAGTCGGTGCAAATGATGAAAAATCCTTAAACATTATGCTTGATTTGTATAAACCTTTAACTGATAAAGGCTTCCCTTTACTTAAAACAGATACCACAACCGCCAACATGATAAAGTATGCCTCAAATTCCTTTTTGGCAATGAAAATTATGTTTATTAACGAACTTTCCGATATGTGCGAAAAGGCCGGCTCAAATATAAGCGACGTCGCAAAAGGTATTGGTTTAGACAGCCGTATCGGTTACAAATTTTTGAACCCGGGGCCGGGCTTTGGCGGATCATGTTTCCCTAAAGACACTATGGCACTTGAACGCATGGCAAAAAAAGTTGACAGCCCCTTAAAACTCATTGAAACGACTATTGCCCAAAACAATGCGCGCCGCTTTAAAATGCTTGCCAAAATCAACGGTGCTTTTGACGATAATTTACGCGGCAAAACCCTTGCAATTTTGGGTATAACTTTTAAAGCGGAAACAGATGATATGCGCGACTCTCCTAGTATCGGCATATTATCGGAACTTAATTTGGCCGGTGCAAACCTTAAAATTTATGACCCGCAAGGCAAAAAACACGGGCCGGAATTTTTCCCATACGCAACTTTCTGTGATAGTACCAAAGAAGCCTTAAAAGGTGCGGACGGTGCAATAATTATCACCGAGTGGAATGAATTTAAGCAATTAACCGCTAAAGATTTTAAAGAAAATTTAAAAACACCTATTGTGGTAGACTTACGCAACTTGTATACTTTAGAAAGCATGAAAGGTATTACCTACCACAGTCTTGGAAGAAAGACGGTAAAATAAAGTAAAATATATTTATGATTAGTTTACTCAAAGGCGAAGTGTTTGATGTGCAAAACCAAAGCGCAATTATTCTTTGCGCGGGCGTCGGTTATGAAGTAAACATGGCACCGCAAAGTGTTGCAAGTCTTGAAAAGGGGCAGGAAGTCACCGTTTATGTAACGGAATCTTTATCCCCTTATGACGGCACTTCCTTATATGGGTTTTTGAGTAAAGACGAAAAGCAATTATTTTTACTTTTTAAAGAAAATATTTCAGGCACAGGGCCTAAAAAAGCGATGGAATTTTTATCAAAAGCACTTAGAAGTTTGCCTGATTTCCATAGGGCAATTTCAACCAAAGACCCTAAAATTTTGACGGCGATTTTCGGTTTTACAGCAAAAACAGCGCAAAAACTTATTGATAGTTTAAGCGGTAAAATTGACAGTATTGTAGTGCAAGGCGAGGCAAAAATAAAAATGGCGGAAGTGCCTTTTATGACGGAAGTTTTATCTGCCTTAACTGCTTTAGGCTTTTCCGCAAGCGAAGCCCGTAAAGCACTTGAGCGTTTAAACAGTGAGCAAAAAATTTCACCTAATTTAGAGGAAAATATTAAAGCGGCTTTAAGGATTTTAAGAAAATGAGTAATGAATATTTAAGTGTTTCAAGAAACCAAGACGAAATGCCGACTTCTTCAATAGAAGCGGCACTTAGGCCACCTACACTTGCGGAGTTTGTGGGGCAAGAAAGTTTAAAAGAAAACTTGCGCGTTTTTATTGAAGCCGCTAAAGCAAGAAAAGAACCTTTGGACCATTGTTTATTTTATTCCCCCCCGGGCCTTGGTAAAACCACTTTATCAAATATTTTGGCACGCGAAATGGGCGTAAATATTAAAGTGACTTCAGGCCCTGTTTTGGCGCGCCCCGGTGATTTGGCCGCCATGCTTACAACAGAATTAAACGAGGGTGATATTTTATTTATTGACGAAATACACCGCCTTAACCCCGCTGTTGAAGAAGCACTTTACCCTGCTATGGAAGATTTTACTTTCTTTATAAACACAGGCAAAGGGGCAGGATCTACCACTTTAAAACTTGCAGTTCCTCGCTTTACTTTGGTGGGTGCAACAACACGCTCAGGCCTATTAACAGGGCCTTTACGCGACCGCTTTGGAATTGTTTTTAATCTCGGTTTTTATGAAGTAAAAGAACTTGCCGCAATTTTAAAACGCTCAGCAGGACTTTTGAATATAAAGGCAGATAATGAGGGCCTTGTGGAAATTGCAAAACGCTCACGCGGAACACCGCGTATTGCAAACCGCCTTTTAAGGCGCGCGCGTGATTTTGCACAAGTGCGCGGTAACGGCGTAATTACTGCGGAAATTGCCGTGCTTGCCATGGAAGCGCTTGATATTGACAGCGAAGGTTTAGACAGCGTTGATAAAAAAATCTTGGAAGCTTTAATTGATAAATTTTCCGGCGGGCCTGTCGGTATGGAAAACCTGGCTATTGCCGTTTCCCAAGAAGCAGACAGTTTAAGTGATGTTATTGAGCCTTACCTTATTAAGGCAGGGTTTATCACACGCACACCGCGCGGCCGCGTGGCAACTGCAAAAGCCTATAAACATTTGGGCCGCAAAATGACACCCGAAGGCGGTTTGTTTTAATGTTCAAAAAACTTTGCCTTGTTTTGACATTTGCTTTGCTTGCAATTAATATTTTTGCACGCGATGTTAAAGTTTTAATCAGCGAAGATAAAAATAATGTAACCATAACCGCAAGCGCACCTTTTAAAGTAAGAAACCTTGAAACAAATAAACTCTATAAAGTAAAAAAAGGCGGAACTTTTACAATTAATAACACTAAAGGGCAAATAACTTGCGGAAATTTAGAATCTAAAAAAGGTTTTACTTTAACTTTGGCGGAAGCCGGTGCAAACTTCACTTTAAATAAAAACAAATACAATGGCTCTTTGCAAATTCTACCTACGAAAAGCGGTGCAAATATTATCGAAATTTTAGATTTTGAAAATTATTTACTCGGTGTTTTACCTTATGAAATGAGTTATACTTGGCCCGTTGAAGCCCTAAAAGCACAAGCAGTTGCCGCACGTACTTATACCTTGAAAAGCATTGAAGACAAAAAACTCGGCGGTAATTTTGATTTATATAGTGATATTCGCAGCCAAATGTACAAAGGCAGTTTTACCGTTTATGATAGCGTTAAAGAGGCAGTTGAAGCAACAAAAGGCCAAGTGTTGACCTATAAAGGTAATAAATTTTATACCTACTATCATGCGAATTGCGGCGGTCATACTGACCCTGTTCCATGGCTTAAGGAAACAATCAAACCGCTTTCCGGCAATACTTGCGGTTACTGCAAACATGCAAAAACATATACGTGGAAAGCAACTTTAAATAAAGATACAGTCCAAAAATTTTTGGAAAAAAATAATATTAAAGGTACTTTTAAAAAGATTAAAATTGCTAAAAAATTCCCGTCAGGACGTGCAAAAACTTTAACGGTTGTTACTAATAAAACTAAAAAAGAAGTTTCTTGTAATGATTTCCGTATCGGTGTAGGCTCTACTGTAATGAAAAGTTGTTTCTTGACTTCCGTTAATGGTTTAAAACTTGAAGGCCGTGGCTTTGGGCACGGGGCCGGCATGTGCCAGGAAGGTGCAAAAGGCATGGCACTTGACGGCAAAAATTATAAAGATATTTTAAAACGCTATTACCCCGGTGCGGAGATTAAAAAGATTTAATATGGCTTTTGAGAGATTTAAAAAATTTAATGTTGATGAACTAATTGCAAAAAACCCGGCTGATCCGCGCGATTCAAGCCGCCTAATGGTTTTAAACCGTGAAAATCAAACAATAACACATAAACATTTTTATGATTTACCTGAATTTTTAAATGCAGGCGATTTACTGATACTTAATAACACAAAAGTGTTCCCGGCAAAAATTTACGGTAAAAAAGAAACAGGCGGCCAAGTGGAAGTTTTGCTTGTACGCGCGCTTGAACATAATTGCTGGGCGGTTTTGCTACGTGAATATAAACAGGGCATGCACATAATTTTTGAAGAAGGCCTTGAGGCACGCGTCTTGGAAAAAAAGGAAAACGGCGAAGTTATAATGCAGTTTAACCAAGCAGATATTTTACCTTTTACGCATAAACACGGTAAAATGCCTTTGCCGCCTTATATTGAAGCGGCACGCAAACATGCAGGCCTTAGTAAAAGTTTAGAAACAGATAAAGAAAAATATCAAACTGTTTATGCAAAAAATGAAGGTTCTATTGCAGCACCGACTGCAGGTTTCCATTTTACAACACGTGTTTTTGATGCTTTAAAACAAAAAGGTGTTAAAATTGCTTATGTTACTTTGCATGTCGGTTGGGGTACTTTTAAACCTTTACGCGGTGAACCTGAGAACCATACCATGCTTGCGGAATTTGCCGAACTTCCGCCGGAAACTGCACAAATAATAAATGAAACAAAACAAAATAAAACGGGCCGCGTGATAACAGTTGGTACAACAAGCACACGCACTATTGAAAGTTTTGCAGACGGGCGCGGCGGTGTAACACCCGGTAAAAAATGGGCAAACCTCTTTATTTACGGCGATTATAAATTTAAAGTTATTGACGGGCTTATAACAAATTTCCATTTCCCCGATTCCACTCCTTTATGTATGGTTTGCGCTTTGGCCGGGGAAGATTTTATTTACCGCGCCTATTCGCAAGCGGTTGAACAAAAATACAGATTTTATTCCTTTGGAGATTCAATGGCAATTTTATGACACAAATTATTTCACCTTTCCAAATACTTGCTACCGACGGTAAAGCGCGCCGCGGTAAATTATA
>JBGVBB010000138.1:0-2090 GCA_045225155.1 Elusimicrobiaceae bacterium | reverse complement strand
CTAGTATTCATCGTTTACGGCGTGGACTACCAGGGTATCTAATCCTGTTTGCTCCCCACGCTTTCGTACTTCAGTGTCAGTTACAGTCCAGTAAGTCGCCTTCGCCACCGGTGTTCTTCCTAATATCTACGCATTCCACCGCTACACTAGGAATTCCACTTACCCCTCCTGCACTCAAGCTAAACAGTCTTAATTGTGGCACCGAAGTTAAGCCCCGGGATTTCACAACTAACTTGAATAGCCACCTACGTACCCTTTACGCCCAGTCATTCCGGACAACGCTTGCCACCTACGTATTACCGCGGCTGCTGGCACGTAGTTAGCCGTGGCTTGCTCTTGGGGTACCGTCACTTTCTTCGTCCCCCATCACAGAACTTTACAATCCGAAGACCTTCATCATTCACGCGGTGTTGCTGGGTCAGGCTTGCGCCCATTGCCCAATATTCCCTACTGCTGCCTCCCGTAGGAGTCTGGACCGTATCTCAGTTCCAATGTGGCCGATCACCCTCTCAGGTCGGCTAACCATCGTCGACTTGGTAGTCCGTTACACTACCAACTATCTAATGGTACGTGAGCCCATCTATATCCGATAAATCTTTTACCCCTGTGGGATGCCCCACTGTGGTCTTATGCGGTATTAGCACAAATTTCTCTGTGTTATTCCCCAGATATAGGCAGGTTGCTCGCGCGTTACTCACCCGTCCGCCGCTAACTTATGGGAGCAAGCCCCCATAAGTCCGCTCGACTTGCATGTATTAAGCACACCGCCAGCGTTCGTCCTGAGCCAGAATCAAACTCTTGAGTTAATGATTTAAAGCCGAGAGACGTATCTCTCAACTGCTCTAACGAATTTCGCTTTGTTTAGCGTTTTGTCATTTTAATGACTGTTTTCAAAGTACATATTTCATACTTCAAAGATTTTGACAGAAACTTTCAAAATAACTAATTATCTTGTCTTATTTCCTTCTATTCAGTTTTTAAGCAACATTACGTCAACATCGGTTGACTTCGGCTGAAACAAGCGGCTTGCTTGCGACAGCCTACTTATAATAACATAGTCCCTTTTTTAAGTCAAGCATTTTTCTAAGGTTTTTAAAGATTTTTTTAAGAATTTTTTAATCTTTTTTTGCCCCACAAAATATTGTGCTTTTTTGTATAAAATAACACAATTTCTTGTTTCTTGATGATTAAAATCGTTTGATAAAATCTTACGATTTGGGAACTTGATGTTATTGTCCTTCAAGTGAAGGTAATTGTGATTATATACGAAAACCGTTTTAAAGTCAACGATTTTACGAAAAAAGTCGGAAATTTTATAAAAAAATTTCCGCAACAAAAAACCCGCGCGGAAATTTTACATAATTATATATATTATACAATGTAAAGGGGTAAACTATTATTCCGACCTTTTCAAGATTTTCCCCGGCACACCCACTACGGTACTGTTGCTTGGAACATCCCCTACAACGACCGCGTTCGCCCCGATTTTAACATTGTCCCCGATTTGACAACCGCTTAAAATTGTTGCCCCTTTGCCGATTAAACAATTATCCCCTATTACGGTATGTCGTTCTTCCTTGCCATGCGCGATGGTTACTTGCTGATAAATTGTCGCACCCTTGCCTATCGTTACGTTATTTCCTATTATTATGCCGTTCAGGTGATGCGGCAACCGCGGAACACCTTTAAATACCGCGCCTTTTCCGAGATACGTGCCCATTGACGCATTATTAAAAGCGTCGCATCTTTTTATGTAAAAAAGATAATATACCCTTATAATTTTCGGCACTTTTGATTTGGGATTGATCACAACGCTTCTTCTGCGCCAATATTTTTTAGGATTATAATGCTGTACAATACCCATAAAAAAAGAAACAATTTTATTTGAAGGCTTAATATTCATATACTCTTTCCTTTTGTGCAAGATATGTACATTAACACCATTATAGTACAAAACGTGTACAATTACAAGTGAATATAGGTAAAAAATGATACAAATCGGGGAAAAATTAAAAGAATTGCGTAAAGCGGAAAATTTGACGCAACAGCAATTAGCGGATAAACTAAAAATTTCGCGGGTTAATTATACC
>JBGVBB010000137.1:0-1611 GCA_045225155.1 Elusimicrobiaceae bacterium | reverse complement strand
CCAAGTAAATTCCCTATTGAAGCCCTTAAAGCACAAGCGGTAATTGCAAGAACTTACGCAGAAAAGTCTTTAGGTAAACATAAAGCTTGGGGATATGATGTTTGTGATACTCAACATTGCCAAGTTTACGGTGGCGTTAAATCGGAACGCGAGCGTACAAATTCCGCTGCGGAAGCAACACAAGGTTTAATTTTGGAATATAATAATAGACCGATTGAAGCGGTGTTTTCTTCCAACTGCGGTGGTTTTACGCAAAGCGCAAAGGAAGCGGGCTGGTGGGATACACCTTATTTAAAACCCGTCTCAGATTACAAAAATTTAGATCCTGAAAATTTTGAACCTTATAATTTTTCATTACTTTTACAATATCCGCAAGATGCATACAGTAAATACTTTAATAATGTCAGCAAATCAAATTTCCGTTGGGTAAGATATGTGGAAGAACCTATTTTAAGGCAAGTGGTTGCACGCAAAAAAGATATAGGCAAGATTAAAGAAATCATTATTCTTGGGCGTGGGCATTCGGGTTATGTGAACAAGGTTAAAATTGTCGGGACAATAGGAACATTGATTTTAACTAAAGAAAACCAAATTAAAAAATATCTTGCTTTGGGCTTGCTCAGAAGCACATATTTTACCATCGAACCTGTTCTTGAAAACGGTAATACAAAAGCATTTATTTTCTATGGTGGCGGTTGGGGGCATGGCGTGGGGCTTTGCCAAACCGGTGCCGGCGGCCGTGCAGAAAGCGGTCAAGATTTCAAAGAAATACTAACCCATTACTACACTGATGTCAATATTAAAGATGTCAGGGACGAGTAGTTGATTTTTTAGCAATTTACCGTTATAATTTATCTGTGGGGATATTATGAAAAAATTTTACCTGTCTTTATTATTTATTTTCAGTGCGGTGCTTACTTATGCCGCCCCGGATATGTATGCACACTTAGTACTTTATAATCAAAGAGATAAATGAACACTTAAAAAACATATTTCCTCCTGATAGTAAATAATAGTTTTGTCTGTATTGTTTAATTTGTAATCTCCGTATTCTGCAACTTCCTTTTCCAAACGCGCGCGAAAAAATGTAAAATGTATATATGTATAATATGCAAGATACTATCGCGGCTTTTGCTACCTCAAATATTGGGGGGGCAGTCGCTATTTTGCGTATCAGCGGAAGTAAAACTTTCCAAATTTTAACCCAATTAACCCATAAAAGCAACTTTACACCGCGCCAAACCACTTTAGTTACAATCTACGACGGTAATGATATTTTAGATAAAGCCCTTGTAACAGTTTTTAAAGCCCCCAAAAGTTATACGGGGGAAGATGTTGCGGAAATTTCATTACATGCCGGACCTTACATAAAAAGCCGTATTTTGGAATTATGCTTAACTTTAGGTGCGCGTTTAGCCGGGCCGGGGGAATTTTCCCAAAGGGCATTTTTAAACGGTAAAATGGACCTTGTGGAAGCGCAAGGCGTGCTTGATATAATTTCCGCGAAAAACAAAGCCGCCCATAAGGCTGCGGTAAACAGTTTGGAAGGGCGTCTCTCTAATCGCTTTAAACAAATTAGGCAAAATTTAACAGATGTTTTAGCGCAAGTTG
>JBGVBB010000136.1:0-8423 GCA_045225155.1 Elusimicrobiaceae bacterium | reverse complement strand
TCCTTAGAAGTAAAACAATGCTCGCTTGCGGCAGTTGCGGAAAGTTTATTTTTGGTTAAATTAAAAATTTCATATTCAAAATTGACGCGCACACCCGTATATTTTACCGCTTTAACGCGGACTTCAAATTCATCATCAAACCAAACGGGGAAGTGATAATTACAGGTAAAACTTACAACGGGGCTAAAAATATTTGCATCTTCCAAAGCGGTAAAAGGCAAATTGATTTTGTCTAAAAAATTAACGCGGGCTTCTTCCATCCACTTTATATAATTTGAGTGGTGCACGACGGCCATTTTATCAGTTTCATGGTATTGTGCTTTGCGTTTATAGGTAATAATCATTTTCTTGTATCCTTATTTAAAGTCATCCCGTCAATTAAAAAACCAAAAGCGGTTTGGAAAGTTTTAAGTGCTTTATTAAATTCCAGACGGCTTTTTATTGCATCCACATTAAAACCGCGGCAAAAACACCAAATTGCATAGGACATCGCATGAACATCCATCGGCTTTAAAAACTTTTCTTTAATACCGTATTCCAAGAGGGGAATCATATGGTCAATCCACCAAATTTTATTACTTTCATTGACGATATCATTCATAAACATATAATCGCTGAAATCTTTTTTAATTTCATAAGTTTTTATGAAAACGTCCGATGCAATATTCATTAAATATTTGTGGTAATTTTCTTTTTTATCAATAGGGCGCAAAATGCATTGGTGCATTTTTTGAACGATATTTTGTGAAACGCAAAGCAAGACCTCTTCAATATTTTTAAAGCGATTATAAAAAACGCGGTTTGTAATTTTTAACTTTTTCAAAACGGCTTGCACATTTATTTTTGATGCACCGCCTTCATAGACCATTTTGGTAACGGTATCTATAATTTTTTTTGAAATTTCATCTTGTAATTTAACGCCGCCGGAATAAGCCATAATCTATCCTTTCAATACTGTGCTGTATTGTTAGCACACTGTATGCTTAAATTATAGGAGTTTTTAAAATATTTGTCAAATTTTTATTGACATTTGAGAAGAAAAATTTTATTATTGGTTATATAACCTATAAGGGTTATATTTGGGGGTAAATATGGAATTTAACGAAACGATAAAAAAACGCCGTTCTTGTTATGACCTTGGGCCGCTGTCTGCGGAAAAACAAAAACTGGTTCCGCAGATTATAAAAGACTGTCTGCTTGTTGCGCCAACACCTTTTAACAGCCAAAGCGCACGCGTAATTTTGCTTGAAAATAAAAATCACAAAAAACTTTGGGATATTGTTTTGAGTGTTTTAAGCAAAAAAGTTCCGCCGGAAAATTTTACAACTGTTAAAGAGAAAATAGGCACTTTTGCCAAGGCAAGCGGAACAATTTTGTATTTTGAGGATCTTTTAATAACCGAAAATTTACAAAAACAATACCCTACTTATGCCGTCAATTTCCCTATATGGGCAGCACAAGCAAACGGGATGTTGCAATTTTCAATTTGGTGCGCACTGGCCGGCGTTGGGATCGGCGCAAGTTTGCAACATTATAACCCGATAATTGACGCGGATGTTCGCACCGCATTTAAAGTGCCTGCCACTTGGCGGCTTATTGCGCAAATGCCTTTTGGTGAAATTTTAAGCACACCGCAAGACAAAACTTTTGAACCGCTTGAAAAACGGTTTAAAATTTTAAGTTAACTGTTTTTGTTTAAATAATTTTCAAGTATTTCCGCGGCCATGGCAACAAGTTCCGCGCATGGGCGTTTTTTGTAATATTCCCCTGTGCGTTCCTCGGGTTTAAGAGGTAAATTATTTTTATCAAGCCCTAAAAGTTCGCGGCAAATAATACTTCCGTTTTGCTTTTTAAACTCGGCACAAATTGCTTGCACTGCAAGATAATGTTTTTGTTTTGCGGCATAATCTTTAGGTTCTTTGTAACCACACTTTAGGCCAAGTGCCATACACATTCCGCTTACGGCACCGCAAACTTCACGTTGGGCGCCAAGACCACCGCCGAAAGATGATGCGATTTTAAGGGCAACATCTTCGCTTAAACCTTCGTCTTTAGCAAAAGCCAAAAAGACGGCCTGTGCACAATTATAACCTTGCAGAAAATAATTTTTTGCAATTTCACTTTTCGTCATAAATAAATTGTACAATTTATCTGCTAAATTTGGTATTATTTTATTACTCGGAACACCGAGTTTAGGGGGATTTATGTTTGAAACACTAATGTCAAAAACTTTCATAATATTGACCGCATCTTTGACGGTTGCGTGGCTTGCCTGCATGTTTGCGGCACGTTTGTTTAACAGGGCCTTGCAAATGCAAGATTATCCGGCAATAAAAAAATACTCACTTTTTGCGATAATAATAAACATTATTGTCTTTTTGGTACTGATGTTTGTGAAAACGGCTTTCCCGTTAAATATGATATTGATGGTACTTTTTACGGCATCAAGCGGTTTCACTTTAGGTGTTTATTTCATCGCACATAATGATACCGCACAAAAAGCACTTGCCTTGACTGTTTTGACCACTTTTCTGACGGGTTTAATTGCTATGTACAGCGGCCTTGATTTTGAATGGTTGGGCAAATTTTTATTTATCGCACTTATAATTTTAGTGATTTATTCTTTGATTAGAATTTTTGTTCGCATACGCGGTCAAAAATTTATGGCAGGTTTGGGTGTTTTAATTTTTACGGGTTATTTGCTTTTTGATTTTAACCGCCTTGCCAAACTCAAAGCAATAGCAGACGCAAACAATTGGGACACCGCCTTAAATTTTGCTATCAGTATTTACCTTGATATTATTAACTTGTTTATCAGTTTAATGAACTTAATGTCGTCTAATAATTAAAAGTCTTAATAAATATACGCACAATATTTTACCGAGCCCGCATCACGGCAATATGGATTTTGGGGTTTTGTTTCGGCTTGACAAACGCGGTTCAGAATATCTGTTTTATCTATACTATAGGCAGTACATCTTTGTGCTCCGGTTTCAAGATGTATTAAATAATTTAATGTAGTCTCTCCACTTTTATTTAAATAACAACCTGCGTAGTTATCGCTAACGGAACAATATAAATCACTATTATTTTCTACATCTAAGTCTTGGATATTATTTGTATATTGGCCATGCGCCATATAATATCTTTGTTCAGCCTGATAAATAGCATTGGACATGGCTTTTAATGTCGAATATTTACTTTTTAAAACAGCGAATCTGTATTGAGGTAAGGCAATTGTCGCTAATATTCCTATAATTAAAACTACTACCAACAATTCTAGTAAAGTAAAACCTTTTTCATTCTTCATGATATTCCTTATCGCGCCACAATTAGTTTTTACATCATTTTTATCTCAATATAGGTATATTTTATGAAAAAAAAAAAAATAGCAAGTCAAATATTAGGAAAAAATTTTAATTTACTAAAAAGACATCGCAAAACCCTCCACTAATAAAAGTTTTGCAGGTATTTTTGAGGAAATTGAAATTTTCTTTCAAATGAGGTATATCGCGAGGTGCGGCAGCACCGTATATCCGAAATTTGAAAAAAATTTTAATTTACTAAAAAGACATCGCAAAACCCCCTTGACAAATTTGAAAAAACCCTTATACTATAGTATATCCGCGGAGGCCGTTTCGGGCGGGTGTTGTGTGAGGTGGCAGCGGTGCCCCTACATAGCGTTAAGCCCCCTTGAAGAAGTTGAGCCGGCGGATTAAAAGGAAATGTGTATAATGACGAAAGTCTATAACTAACTAACCCTCGTGGAATATCGAGGGTTATTTTAATTTAAATTTTCTAACTCGGTGGTAAGTTCAAGCCATTTGCTTTCAAGGTCGGCAATTCCTTTATTTATAAAGGCAAGTTCTATGCTTAAATCGGTATTAAATTGCGTGGTTAAACGCTGTTCAATATTTTGTTTTTGAGTCGTTAATTTATCAAGTTTTTTCTCAATTTCCTTGATTTGTTTTTTGATGGGTGCTGCTTGTGCGCGAAGTTCGGCTGCCGTTCTGCGGCGTTCCTTTTTGATGTCCGCTTTATTTTGTGCGGCACTTGCACCGCCACCATGTAGAACAAAGTTTTTATAATCTTCCAAATCGCCTTCATAATTTTGAACTGTTCCGTTTGCAACAAGTATCAGGCGGTCGGAAACTTCCTCAAGCAAATTAAAATCGTGCGTAACTAAAATAACCGCACCGCTGTAATTATTTAAGGCCTCGCTTAAAGCACGGCGAGAAGTTATGTCTAAATGGTTTGTAGGCTCGTCTAGAATTAAAATATTTGGGCGCGCGATTGTAATTATTGAAAGAAGTAGTCTACTCTTTTCCCCCCCGGAAAGACTGCCGATTTTGGTATCCGCTTTATTTTTTTGTAAGCCGAAACAAGCAAGATGCGTGTAAACCTCGGCCTCTTTTGCCTCGGGCATTTTTTCTTTAGCAACTTCATAAGGGGTTTTATCAAGGTCAAAAACTTCCGTCTGATGCTGTGCGAAATAACCAACTTTTATTTTGCGTGCATAAGTTAATTTACCGGACATTGTAGGCAATAACCCTGCAAGCAATTTTGCAAGCGTACTTTTACCGTTACCGTTTGCACCGAGCAAGGCAATTTTATCTTCTGCGCCGATAGTAAGGTCAATATTTTGTAAAACGGGCGTGTCATTATACCCGCAAGAAACCTGCTCCAAAGTATACAAATACGCATCCAAAAGTTCAGGCTCGGGGAAGGAAAAACGCACACTTTTTTCTATCGGAATTTTTGGTGCATCCCCCATACGCTCAAGCATTTTTAAACGGCTTTGTGCTTGCTTGGCTTTGGTGGCTTTATAGCGAAAGCGGTCCACGAAACTTTGCAAGTGTTTACGTGTTTCTTCATAACGTTTGGCATCTTTTATAAGTTGCTCGGTTTGATTATGGCGGGTGCGTTCATAAGTATCATAATTGCCGGTATAAGTTTTTAGTTTACACTCGTCAACCAAAATAATTTTTTCACAAATTTTATTAAGCAGATTTCTGTCATGGCTGATTAAAAAGAGGGTTTTATCGGTTTTCTCTAAAAAACTTTCAAGCCAAATTGAAGTTTCTAAATCTAAATGGTTTGTAGGTTCATCCAAAAGCAAAATATCAGACGGTGCAAATAAAGCCGCTGCTAAACTTGCCCTAACGCGCCAACCGCCGGAAAGTTCCTTTAAAGGCTTTTTTAATTCTTCATCCAAAAAACCAAGACCGCCCAAAATCGCACTTGCGCGTGCTGATGCACTGTTTGCACCAAGGTTATTTAATTTATCGTAAATTTCTGCAATTTCCTCACCTGATTTGGCGGTGGTAAGTTTATCATACAAAACTTTTAGACGTTTATCTGCCTGCAAAACATATTCTAGCGGAGTTAAAGAAGTATCTTTAATTTCTTGTTCTACTGTTGAAATTTGCGTGCCGGAACTAATTGTAATTTTGCCGCCGTCCGGGTAAATTTGCCCAAGGATTAGGCGAAACAATGTAGTTTTACCGCAACCGTTTAAACCGACAAGGCCGGTTTTTGTACCGTCGGCAATAAAGCAAGAGGCATCCTCAAAAATAGGGCGAAGGCCTATGTGATAACTTAAATCTGAAATATCTATCATACGCTTTGCCCTAAAGCAGGGTTATTCTTCTGCGGCCTCTTCTTTACGGGATGCTTTACGGCGTTCGTGAATATTTAAAATTTTCTTTCTAAGGCGAACGGATGTAGGCGTAATTTCCACGAGTTCATCCGGGGCAATATATTCAATGGCTTGCTCTAAACTCATGATACGCGGTGGTGTTAAAACCAAAGCATCATCAGCCGCTTTACTGCGCATGTTTGACATACGTTTTGCCTTGCACGGGTTTACAACAAGGTCATTATCGCGTGAATTTTGGCCGATAATCATCCCCTCATAAACCTGAACACCGGGGCCTAAAAACATTTGCCCGCCGTCTTGCAAAGCATTTAAAGCATAAGAAGTGGTAACACCGGGTTCTTTAGCAATTAAAACGCCGTTTGAGCGAAGTGGCGGCACATCAACTTTGGGGTAATACCCATAAAAACTGTGGTGCATTATACCAAGACCGCGCGTGGAAGTTAAAAATTCATTTTTAAAACCGATTAAAGCACGTGACGGAATAATATATTCAAGGCGTAAGCGGTTTTCGCCCTCACTTACCATATTTTCAAGTTTTGCACCGCGTTTACCGACAAGTTCAAAAACAGCACCCTGAACATCGGAAGAAATATCCAAAATAAGATATTCCATAGGTTCCAAAATTTTACCGTTTTCTTCTTTGTACAAAACTTCCGGGCTTGATACCGCAAGTTCAAAACCTTCGCGGCGCATATTTTCAATTAAAATTGTTAAGTGCAATTCACCACGCCCGTAAACTTTAAAGCGGCCTTCGCCCTCTAATTGTTCAAGTTTCATACCCACATTTGTTTGGGCCTCTTTTTCAAGGCGCGCTTTTAAATGGCGGCTGGTTAAGAATTTACCTTCACGCCCGGCAAAAGGGGAATCGTTAACAAAAAAGTCCATTGAAATTGTCGGCTCATCAATAACAAGCGGCGGAAGGGCTTCCTCAGCACCGACCATACATAAAGTATCGCCTACTTCTACACCTTCAAGACCGCTGATGGCAACAATATCACCGGCTTTTGCACTGGGCACTTCTTGCTTACCAAGACCGAAAAAGCGTTCGATTTTTGCGGCTTTACCCAAAACGCGTTTACCGTTTTGCTTGAGCATGGCAACCGTTTGGCCCTGTTTAATATCACCGTTTAAAATACGGCCGATACCGACTGCACCCAAAAAGTTATTATAATCAAGCATGGTGACTTGCATTTGAAGAGGTTTTGTTTCATCGGCAACAGGGGCAGGGATATGTTTTAAAATTGCTTCAAAAATAGGGGCGATATCGGTGCCGGGTTTATTCATATCGTTTGATGCCCAACCTGCGCGACCGGAAGCATAAATAATAGGGAAATCAAGTTGTGCATCATTTGCGCCGAGTTCCATAAAAAGTTCAAAAACTTCATCAACAACTTCTGAAGGTCTTATATGGTCGCGGTCCATTTTGTTTATTACTACTATCGGTTTAAGACCGAGTGCCAAGGCTTTACGCAATACGAAACGTGTTTGAGGCATAGGGCCTTCAACTGCATCAACCAAAAGCAAAGCACCGTCAACCATTTTTAACACACGTTCCACTTCACTGCCGAAATCTGCGTGGCCCGGGGTATCAACGATATTAACAGTATAGCCTTTATAATTTACAGCAGTACATTTTGATAAAATTGTTATACCGCGTTCGCGTTCAAGGGGGTTAGAGTCAAGGACAGTTTCCTGTGCTTCATCTTGTTTAACTTTAAATTGCCCTGCTAATTTTAAAAGTGAATCCACAATAGTGGTCTTACCGTGGTCTACGTGAGCAATAATAGCCACATTTCTTACATCTTGTCTTGTATTCATAATTTTATTCCAAAAAAATAACGCCCTAGAGCGCGAGTGATTTGATTTACGTCTATATATATTATATCTTTTTTTGAGTACAAAAAAAACTCCCCCACCGAGTGTGAGGGAGTTCTTATTAAACCAAAATATACTTTATGCTTGATTCCCGAAAGCGGACAAATCAAAATCACGCATAATTTTTTCTATTATGGCGTCTATCTTTTTATCAATATTGATAGCAAAGCCTTCTTCTATACCTTGCAATTTAAACAAATCTAAGGGTGTTATAGGCGTAAATTGCAGAGGTGTAATATTTTCTATCATATATTCCTTTTGCGAAGCGACTTTATATAGTGCCATGTTATATTCTTCAGCTTCTGCCTTTAATTGCCTATTATTTTTATTTTTATCATACCAGTCTTCTACGACCTTAAGTACCGCTTCGGCACATTTTAATCTGTTAGCATCGGGTGTTTTATTGGCCCATTTATTGACGGCTTTTTCGGCTATAACTTTACCTTCTAAAGGTAGATAATCCGGCACCCTGCGGTACATATAACCGCCCCACTTAAATAAATTGACGTTATACTCTTTAATCAAATATTTTAAAACACCCACTTGCCCGTTTTTTATAGCATTTAAAGCCGGTGTCAAAAACTCATGATTAGAGAAAATTTTATCTTCCCCTTCATATAAACCGCTGTCTATTAAGTATCTTAATTCCGGCATATTTAAAACAAGTGTTTCAAACACTTCCCTATTATTAAATTCAAGTGCAAAAGCAACCATATTTAAACGATTAGTGCGTTTATCAGTTCCGGCTATAAGTACTTCACCGTACCGGGCTTCAGCACAATCTCCGCTTCTTTCGCAAAAATCCAGCATTTTATATTTATATTTTCCTCTGTTATCCCTATCCCCTAACATATATCTAAGTTGGTAGGCATTATCGGGCAGGCTATGC
>JBGVBB010000135.1:0-9831 GCA_045225155.1 Elusimicrobiaceae bacterium | reverse complement strand
ATGTGATATAGAAATCGTTAAGTGATTTCCCCCCTCCGCTTGCAAAATCGGCACACCGCTTTGAGCATTTTTGACTTGCATTTTTTTGAAAGGTAAATTAAAGAATTCAGAAGCAAGTTGCTTTACGGCATAACGGCCGGCAAGCCATTCTTGGGCACGCTTTTCCACAGCAAAATGTTTATACTGTTTTAGTTCTAACGTAGTTAAAAATTCTTCGGCATTTGGAACATCTTTTGTTTTTACAATCAAATAACGATAATTCATAAACTCTCCTAACGGCCTATACCGCCGATTGTTTGAAGATCTTTTACTTCCGCCCACAAATCTAAATTTTTATCAAAGATAAATGCGTCAAAAGAACTTTTACCTTCTATGGTTTTGTCATTATATTTGGCATAGACATAAAGTTCCTTCGGCGGTTTTTGCCCTTGATGATAAAAACGTATTTTTGAAATATATTCCGGCAAAGTCGCATAACCTTCCACCGCATAATCTCTGTAAGCACATGCTTGGAACATGGCCTCCGTTAAAAGAGGGGCGCTTATTAAAGAGGATTCTTCCCCTTCAAGTAAAGATGTTTCAGGTTCTTTATAAACTGCCAAAACAGCATCGTTTTCAATTTTAACAATGCCGTCCAGCACTTGCATACTGGGCCCTTGGAAATATCCCTTGTAAGTATCTTCTTTTGATACACTTAAAGTATCGGTTAAGGCAATATTATTCTTAATCAAATTCCAAGAACTATCAAAATCTTTTAAATTTTCTGCTGTAATATGGCAACGGGTATTACCTATTTTCTTACCGCCGCTACCAATAAAATCTGATTCAATTTCGAAATTAGTTTTGTTTTCTTCTTTACCGGCTTTGATACGAACGGTTAGCGGATTTTGCCTTATTAACTTGATAGGCAAATAAAAGTGAACCCTTTCAAAACCTTCCGCTGTTTTGCCGTCAAACTTTTGGCTTATTTCACTTAAACATTCAAGCCCGAAAGTCCCTGCTAAAAACGGAACTTTATCAATACTGTAATCTTGCAAGTATTGTTTATCTGCGGTAAAAGTTTTTTCCATCAAAATATTATTTTCCGTTTGTTCTTTAAGTTTACCGGCAAACGGGTATTCTTCACCGTCATTTACGGCTATCGTTTCTTCCTCTTTTTCTTCCTTTACTTCGGGGTTTGCTTGATTTTCTTCAAACAAAACTTCTTGCTCTAAAGGCGGAACAGGTGTTTTGGCAACTTCTGTTTCTTCTTGTTTTACCTCAGGTTCTTCTTGCTTTACGTTAGATTCTTTTTTATATTCTTCAGGTTCAAAAGTTTTTTCTTCCGTCACGGTTTGCGTGGTTTCTTCTGTTGCGACTTTCGGATGTTCCTCTTGCTTTATTTCTTCGCTTTCGGTATTTTCTTCTTTTTTATTTTCTTTAACTTCTTCTTGAACAATTTCGGTTTGTTCGTCATAATCGAAGCGAATTTGTTTATCCCAATCTAAATCGCCCAAAGTATCTGTAAACAGAACTTCCGCGGTATTACCGTGTAAAATTTCTTCCGAAATTAAATCGGCACAAAGTTCTTTAGATAATACTTCGGCTTTTTCTTTCTTAAGCAAATTTTCTTCAAAAACGGGTGTTGCGACACTTAAAGCCCTAAAGCCCAAAGTGTTAAGGGTATAAGAAAGTTGCGTTAAATAAGAATCCACGCTTGCTTTCTCGCCTTGATTTGCAAGCCCTAATTTGCTTGAAATATTTGTATTAAAAAGATAAATTCCGCCGTCTTTAACAAAATTAAAAGCCAAGAAATTTGAAACGGTATTAATATTAGAATCAAAATCTTTTTGGCTTAAATCTTCAAAATGAAATAAACCGTCAACCCTACCGAAACGGTTCCTTATTTTTGAAATTGTTTCTTTTAATTTTGCGGTATTTGAAAAATCTGTACTGAAATATTCCGCATTACAACCGAGCGCCTCAAACTTTTGCAAGTTTTTAAAGACGGTTACCGAATTATCTATTTTGGACAAATGCTCTGATATTAAATCGTCTGAAATATTTGCATCTTGTTCCTTTAACTGTTTTGATAATTTTTCTTTTTCTTGTTTAAGTTCGGCAGGTGTTAAGGTAGCATAATAAGAATCTTTTTCCAGACGTTCTTCTTGACCGATTAAAATTAAACGAACTTTAAATTTTTCGGCAATTTTTAAAGCAAGGCTTGCCCCGAAGCCTGTTCCCGCACCAGTAAAAGCAAGTGTTTTACCTTCCAAAGAAATGCTTTCTTTATCGGCAAATTTATACGGTAAATAAAAGAGTGTATGCCTGTTATCATTATCATAACCGACTAAGCAACGGCCGTCCCCTTTCAAAATTTCGTATATGGTTTTTTGTGCCATTACCTCGGCAGATATTGTTTTATTAAAAGCAATTATTTTACTTAGTATACCGAAGTTATCGTAAAATTCTTTTCTCAAACATAAAGCAGTACCCAAAACTGTTCCGTTTGTAGGGTTCTCTTTACTTACGAAAGGAATACCGCTTTCACTTTCAAATACTGTAGCAATAAAAGTATCGGCATTAGTTTTATCTTTTAAATCTTTTTCAAATATTTTTACGGCGAGTTTTAACGGCCTTAAATATTCTTCCGCTTCAACGGCAGGGCTTTGTTTTTTATCGTATTTTTTTAAGGAACACGGAAGCAAATAAACTATGCCTTGCACGGGGTATTGGTTTTCCTTGGCAAAAGTTTCCAAAGCGGTTTGGGTTTCCTGTAAAGAATCCCAAGAAGTCATACTGACATTTTTACCCCTGGTTTTTAACTTAGTAAAGATATGTGTTTTAAGGCCTTCCATTTTAAAAGCATCGTTATACGCTTTTGTAAGTGTGGCATTATCGGAAAATATTAAAACCGTTCTTTTTGGGGACAAATTACGTTTTGCCTCTTCGGAAATCGGAGCATCTGCCAAAACAGGTAAAAAACGGTGTTTGGTATTTACCTGCTTTGCTTCAGGTTCTGCTATTTTAGAGGGTTCTTCCTCTTTGACCGGTGCCTCTTCTTGTTTAGGTTCCTGTTTTACTTCTTGTTCTTCTTGCTGAACCTCTTGTTTAGGCGCTGCCTCTTCCGGTTCTTGTTCCTTTGGTTTGGGTAAAGGGTCTTCTGCTTTGGCAGAAGGGGCTTCTTTTTCTTGTTTTGGGGCATTGTGTTCTTTGCTTGTGTTTGACATAATGTAATTGATACAATGCCTGATGGTTGGGTAATCTTTCAAAACCAAAGCGGTATTTGATGCTATACCGTATTTTTCCTGGAGTAAAATCAACATTTCCGCTTGCTTGACTGTATCTATACCGAGTTCGGCTTCCATATCGACATCAAGTTCAAGCATATCTTCCGGGTAACCTGTTTTTTGGGAAATTAAAGATATAACTTCTTTGGTTACTGTTGCCTCATCTAAAGGTTTAACTTCCTTTTTAGGTTCCGGTTTTTGTTCGGGTTTTACTTCGGTAACAGTTTCTTTTTTGGGTGTTTCTTGTTTCGGCGTTTCTTGTTTGGTAACAGTAACACCGCCCAATTTTTCCTGTAAAGTTTTAAGCAAAACTTGCGCTTGTTCTTGTGTTAAATTTAAAGTGCAATTTATATTTTCTATCGTGATATTCCCTGCATTAACTTGTGTTTTTACAGGTACTTCAACCGTCTGTACTTTGTTAGGCATAACCGCATTAACAAAAGCGGGGTTATATAAGGTTTCTTGTTTTTCCAGATCGGTTTTGCTCCAATCAACTTCAATACCGGCGGCAGCCAAATTGGCCATCAAGTCATTAAATTCCGTAATACCGCCGCGTTTTGGGTGGTTTGAAGCAAGCACGCGAATATCTTTTTTACCTTCTAAAGTATTTGTTACAAAGGCACTTAAAATGCGTTTTGGGCCGACTTCAATAAACAACCTTACACCGCGCTGATAAGCAAGTTCAACTTGTTTGATCCACTCAACGGAACTCATGATTTGTTCAACCATGGTATCTTTAATTTTTTGAACATCACTCGGGTAAAAATCCGCAGATACGTTAGAAGTTATCGGCAAAACAGGTGCGTGGAAAGTTAAAGTATCCAAAAATTTTCTGTAACCTTCGGCTGCAGGGCGGACAATAGCGGAGTGAAAAGCATGTGATACAGGTATTACAACCGCCTGCATACCCATGTTGTTAAACATATTTACGGCATCATCTACCGATTGTGATTCCCCTGCAATAACTGTTTGTGTGGGGCAATTTTTGTTTGCAACCGCAACATAACCTGAAATCTTTTTAAGTTCCGGCTCAACTTTATCGGCACTTGCGGCAACTGCTGCCATCTTGCCGTTATCTTTAGTGTCTAAACCTGCCATGGCACTACCGCGCATGGTTACTGCTTTTAAAGCATCTTCAAAAGATAAAATGCCTGCTGCAACCGCGGCACCGTATTCGCCTAAACTGTGGCCCATGGTTACATCGGGTTTAATACCGAATTGATACAAAAGGCGCATCATGGCAACATTTGCGGTTAAAATTGCAGGTTGTGTGATTTCGGTTCTTTTTATACCTTCTTCACGTTCTTTAAGTTTTTCTTTATCTTCTCCGGGTTTAGACCAGATAACTTCGGTTAAAGAAACACCGGCAAGTTTCATGGAAATATTATCGGCTTCTTCAAAGGTATCGCGTACGATTTTATATTTGCTTGCCAAATCTTTCATCATGTCCACATATTGTGCGCCCTGGCCGGGGAACATAAAGCAAACTTTCGGTTTTTGCGTTGTGGGGTGGAAAGGGTAAATGCCTTTCATTTTAAGATATAAAGATTGTTCTTCCCAAACATTTGAACCTGCGGCAATTTTTAAGAAATATGCGATTTTAGTTTTAAGTTTTTGTGTATCTTCCGCATTTATTGAGACGGCAAATTGTGCGCGCGGTGCTGTGTGGTTTTTGTAAGCGTTTTTAACAAGGTAAAATTTATCGTCTGTAATTTCCCTGGAAATTTTATTAAGTAAGTCAAAAAGTTCTTCCCTTGTAGGGGCGGAAAATATCAGCATATCGCCTAGTAATTTTTCCTGTTCCACTAATAATTGATAATTCATTTTATCCTCCGTTTGGGGTGTGGTTATTTTTATTTCCTGTTTTGTTTCTTGTGTTAAAATTTCGTTGCCGTAAGTATGGTTTGAATTATACTCTTCTAAAGTAACATGGGCATTTGTACCGCCGAAACCAAAGGCGGAAACATTGGCCCTTCTTAAATTTTTGGTTTCCCAAGCACGTGCCTGTGTGTTTACTTTAAACGGCGAATTTTGCCAATCAATATTTTTACTCGGTTCGGTAAAGTTTATTGAAGGCGGTAAAACTTTATTGTGTAAAGCCAAAACGGTTTTGATTAAAGATGCCATGCCCGCATTTGCTTTAGTATGCCCGATTTGCGATTTAATTGAACCGAGGGCAATTTCCGTATTTACATCTTTAAAAACTTCATTTAATGCTTGCATTTCGGCACTGTCCCCCACTTTGGTGGATGTACCGTGTGCTTCCATTAAGCCGATATCTTTCGGCCCGTACTCAAGGCCTTCAAAAGCCCTTTGTACGGCAAGTTTTTGGCCTTCGGGGTTCGGGGCTGTTATGCCTTTACCTTTACCGTCGCTTGAAAGACCGACCGAGCGGATAACCGCATAAATTTTATCGCCGTCTTTTTTGGCTTTGCTTAAAGGTTTTAAAAGTATTGCACCGGCACCTTCGCCCATAACAAAGCCGTTGGCTTTATCGTCAAAAGGCCTGCTGCCGTCGGCTGATAATGCACCTATTTTTGCAAATTTGACATATTGGCTTGGGGCCATCATGGCATCACTTGCAACACAAAGTGCCATATCATATTTACCGAGCCACAAACCGTCCAAAGCACAAGCCAAAGCAAGCAAGGAACTTGCACAGGCAGCATCTACCGCAAAACTTGTACCGTGCAAATTAAACACATTTGCAATACGCCCGGCAATTACGTTCGGCAGTTGGCCTGCCATGGTGTCTTCAGTTGTCAAAGGTAAAACTTTATTTAAACTTTCGCGTGCGGTGTTTATAAGTTCTTCGCTTTGTGCTGTTGTTAAACTCTTATAAGTTTGGGAATTTTTTAAAGCCTCCCAGATAAGCGGTTCACAAACACGCATATCCGAATATTCATTTGTAGGGCCGCCGGCGGAATTTGCCGCAATTACGGCAACACGGGAGTGGTCAAAATCTTTTTTATTGTAACCGCTGTCCTCAAGGGCTTGGGCAGCGACATCTAAAGCATATTGCTGGGCAGGGTCAAGTTGTTTACCCACGGCAGGCGGTATTCTGTATTTTATTGAATTAAATTTATAGTCTTTAATAAAAGCGCCGATTTTGGAATAAGTTTTCCCCTCCTCGTTATGATCCGGGGAATAATAAAGTTTCGGATCCCATACACTTGTGGGGACTTCCGTTATAGAGTTTTTACCTGAAATGATATTTTGCCAAAATTCTTCTTTATTGTTAGCATCGGGGAGTAAAGCACCGATACCTATAATGGCTATAGGTTCATGATTGGACATAGGGACTCCTTAATATATACATATATATATGATATCATACTATTAGGGGTTTTGGCAAATTAAAAGGAATGTTTTGCAACTAAAGTTCTTTGCTGGCGAAGTCTTTTTGGTAAATTTTAGTTTTTCTTCTCCTAGAGTACCGAGATGTCGCTTCGCTCCACGTTCTTCGCGGTACTTGTCGTCAAAGAGAAAACTAAAATTTTCTAAAAAATACTTGCCAGGTTTGCGTGTACGATTTGGCTTTTGTTTTATGTCGTCAAAGAAAAATTTAAATTATTTCCGAAATACTTGCCAGATAATGTGGTCGGTTTGACTTTATTTTATGTCGTCACGATAAAAACTAAAATTTCCACAAAAATATTTGCCAGGTTTATGCAATTGGTTTGACTTTATGGACGTAATATCGGCAAAATTTTTATTCTCTTACTCCGTTTTTTGTTGGTTGTCAACTTCTTAATTAATGTTTTCTTCATTTCTAAAATAAATTTATTTTCGGGTGATATTTTTAAAATAGTTTCACAATCATATAGTGCTTTATTATCTTCATTGATACTTATATAAAAACGCGCCCTGCTGATATAATTTACGATATTATTTTTATCTCTATTTATCTTTCTTGTATAAAATTCTTCAACTTCTTTAATTAAACGGTGTCTTTTACATACTGTTATAATGTCATAGATATAATCTTCGTGTGCTCTTTCATAATCTTTCACAGCCTTTTCATACTCTTTAATTTTGGTATATAAAACGGCACGGCCGATATATAAATCTTCTATATACGGATATTTTTTGATAAGTTTCCCAAATTCTTTTATCTGCTCTTTAATTTCTTTTAGCATAATTTCCCCTTTAGACAATAAAAAAACGGCTGATACTTTAGTGCCTATCTGAGTGTCACTCAAGCAACAGCCGTGATTTACCATAAAAACGGTAAATACTCGACACAGAAAACCACCGGTTTTTGTGTCTAATTCGGCTGTTTTTAGACTCAGATAGGGTTTTATTTCTAAAACACATCCGTACTCCTCATACGGTTCCAAAAACAGATTAAATTTTTAGGGGTATAAGCCCTACATTAAAAACTAACCTCTAAATTTAGTATAGCATTTTTTATAAAAAAATTATTTTTCTTCCAAATCGCTGTCTAAAGAAAGTTGCTTGTTGCTTTTTGCACCTAAATCTTCCAAATGTTTGGCATAATAAACTATACCTTGTTTGCCTTGAAGTTTAGTTAAAGCATCATCATAAGCCCTTTGCGAAGTGTTTAAAGCGGAACCGATTTTTTGCATTTCTTCCCCGAAAGCCACCGCTTGGGAATGCAACTTTTTACCGGTTTTTATAACTTCTTCAATATTTTTTTGCGTGGTGTTTATTGCCCACAAACTTTCAATGGCTTTTAAAATCGGTATCAAAGATGAAGCAGTTGCCGCCGCAACTTTTTTGCCACTTGCAAAAAGGCCAAGGTCTTTTTGCTTTTCCAAAGCACATAAATAAGCGGACTCAAGAGGAACATACATTATCACGAAATCAGGCGATGAATTATATAATTCTTTTAAATCTTGATATTTCTTTTCAGATAATTCCTTGATGTGTTTTTTAATTGATTCAATATGCTCTTGCAAAAACTTTTCTTTTTTTACGGGGTCCTTTTCATTAACATAAGCATTGTATGCAGTAAGCGACATTTTTGAGTCAATAACCATATAACGCCCTTTTGGCATATTGATAATAAAATCGGGGCGTTTATCTTTGCCTTCTTCGTCAACAAAATTGGGTTGTTTTTGGAAGTGTACCCCCTCTTTTAAACCGCAACTTTCAAGGAGTTGTTCAAGCAACATTTCCCCAAAATCGCCTTGCTTTTTTTGATTGGTTAAAGCGGTTGTTAAAGCGGATGCTTCCTTTTGCAAATTTTCGTTTAAATGTTGCATGCTTGCAAGTTTATCTTGCAAATAATTTAAATGCTCGTTAAGCGGATTGATTAAAGGGTTTATTTTATTAAGTATAAGTTCATTTCCGTTATCTTTTAATTCTTTGGTTTTTTGCGTTAAAAGTTCAGTTGCGATTTCTTTAAATTTACCTTCTGCGATTTTTTGCATATTGTCAAAAATTATTTTTTGTTGTTCTTGCGTTTGTTTTTGTGCTCTATTTTCCGCATCTATTTTTGCCTTTTCTTTTTCGGCTTCGTTTAATTGCGCATATAGTTCTTGAGTTTTTAATTCAAGGTCTTTATTTTTTTCGTTTAATTCTTTAATTGTTTTTGTTTTACTGACAAATTCATACCCGACAATTGCAACAATAATTACGGTTAAAATGATAATAAAAATTTCCATAAAAACTCCTAAATGTTATTTACTTAATTTTAGCAAATTTATTTATAAAAAAATTCCCGACGGCTAAAGCCATCGGGAATTGAATTTTTATGGTTCAGTTATTAGAACAAACCTAAAAATTTCTTGGCCGGTGTGGCTGCGGCGGCACTTGTCATAACACCATGTTTTTGGCGTTCGGCAATTACTGCTTTATCCATGGTAGAAATTTTTTTGATTGTACCTTTATAACCGGTTACCGTAATTTTGTTTACTTTGTGTATGCATGCACCGAAAACACAAAGGCTACCTTCTTGATTTGCGGTATATTGAGGGGCAATAATTACATCAGCTTTACTTTTTGTTAAAGCATCATAAACTGCACCTCTTGTGCATTTATTAGGTGTAAAGTTACCATCTTCAACTTGCAAAGCAGCACCGTATGTGAATTTTTTCGGGGCTTTTGTTGTAATACCGAACCAAGTTTCGCAAGTAGCGGTACCTGTAATTTTTGAACCTACTTCTATTGATGCAGACATCGGATCCGGTTCAACTGCGATGTTTGCAAGATTCATGCTGTTTCTTCCTGTACGTAATTCGGAAGAAGAACAACCAACGAGGCCTAAAACAGCCACGACGAGTAATAACTTTTTCATCAAGTTCTCCTTTTAGTAATTTTGACTACAATAAGATTTTAGAAAAATACATATATATATGTCAACAACATATAAATATACCTATTAAAATTTGGAAAATATTTAAATAATTGCTAAAATATATAGGTAAACAATTTGAGTTGGAGAGGTGGCCGAGCGGTTTAAGGCACATGTCTTGAAAACATGCAACGGGGAAACTCGTTCGAGGGTTCGAATCCCTCCCTCTCCGAAAAAATTTACCCTCCTTTACGGAGGGTTAATTTTTTTGGATGGAGCAATGCCAACTGCTTGGCATTGCGT
>JBGVBB010000134.1:0-4963 GCA_045225155.1 Elusimicrobiaceae bacterium | reverse complement strand
TTATGTATATTGGGTCAATAGCATAAGCACTTAAAGCACTGTAAGGGCAATGTTCCCTGGGGGAAGTTTCCCAAAGCGGAAGTATTTGTAAAACTTTTATATTGTAGTTTGAAAAATATTCGATCCACTCTTTTAAAGATGATATATCTCCGCATCCCCAGTCTTCTGTTCCCTTCATGGCGGAGAGAGGTAAAGATACCCCGGCAGAGCGTTTTTGTAAATATGGATTTTTGCTCAAATCAATCATAAATACCCCTATTATTTAAATTAATTTTTGCGACACACGGCTTCAATTTCAACTAAAGCCCCTTTAGGTAAAGCTGCCACTTGCACACAACTTCTTGCCGGTGGGTTTTTGGCAAAGAATTGCCCGTAAATTTCGTTCATATCAGCAAAATCTGCTAAATTTGTGAGGAAAACAGTTGTCTTTAAAACATGGTCATATTCCATTTTACATGCTTTTAAAATTTGCCCCATATTTTCAAGAACTTTTCTTGTTTGTGTTTTAATATCACCGCCGACAAGTTCACCTGTAACGGCATCAGCAGGCAAGCAACCTGAGATAAAGGCCCAACTTCCGTTTCTTACTGCTTGTGAATAAGGCCCTATTGCTTTTGGTGCACTATCGCTTGAGATAATTCTTCTTGCCATAAAAGTCTCCTAATAATACATATATTTATATGGTAGCATATTTAAAGCACCTTATGTATGTTAAGTTAATGGTTTTAGTTTTTGTATTTTAACGGCCGCCGCCGCCACCGCCGCCATGCCCGCCGCCACTGCTACCACCGCCGTAACTTCCGCTGCTATGGCTGCTGCTCCTACTACTGCCGGAAGAGTAATTTGTTTTTTCATATGCAGATATTGAGGAGTGAATATTGTTTCTTAGCCCACTGCGGCCGACAGCATATTCGCCCCCGGCACGTTGTATATATTCCGCTACAACTGCTGCAGATAAAATACCGGTAAAGCTTTTTATCCATTGATTGTATAAACCGATAGAATAAGCAAAAGGTAAGTACTCGCAGAAAATTCTTTCCGGGTCACCGGGGTTAGATGCTTCAAAACGGTTGGTTTCGGCAGTTTTTATATATTTTTCAAAACCCTTTAAATATGCAAACAGTTCTTTGCCTGCTTCCGTTAAGTTCGCTATTAATGCCCCGTAGATAATAATTATGCCCATCCCTATAAAAAAGCCTATTTGGCACAAGGTGGTATCCAAAGGGAAACTAATCCGGGTTGTTATAAATATACAAATGCCAATGATTATAAATGCGATTAATTTGGGTATAACGCATATTATAGGGAATAAAAATATCATTATAAATATATTTGGGAAATATAGGGCACTTCCGTCAAATATAAAAGGTACAAAAGCCAGAACACATAAAAACAAAAAGGCAAAAAATTTATATCCGTCATTAGATATGCGATAATTCTTTATCAATTGCCTAAAATAATGCTGTATTTTAAATTTGACGGAATGTAATTTTTCCCCGGCACTTTCGTCCAAAACCCCATCTAATATATGTGTAGATTTATCTTCAAAAAATTTTTCCATCATTAATCTTTCTTCCAGGGGTAGGGCATCTGTTTCAGTTTTTGTGCGGATCAAAGTGAATAACCCGTTTTCTTCTTTTATTTCAATATATTTTTTCATTGCGAGGCTTAAAATAATGCAAGATAATTGTTTATCACCATTTCCTTTTTTACAAAAACATATAAAAGCAGGGGAAATACCTTTCGGCGGTTCATATTGTGTTACTGCGGTTAAGAAAGGGTCTCTCCCAACTTTAATCCAGGTTATTATGCAATATAATATGAATAAAACCAATGTTATTAAGGTAATATAAAGAGATTTAGGAAGCCCATTTTTAAAATAAGAAGCAAAAGTAGGTTTTTCAATAACGCCTTTATCAAACGGAATGGCAATAGTAAATCCTTCATTTGCCGATAACGGTTTTGTAGTTTCAAAAGTTAAATTACCGATAAGTCTGGCATTATTACCCCGTTCCCCATACTTGCCCGTATATGAAGAAATGCCATCTCTTTTTATATTAGTATTTGGGGGGAAAGTCACTTCCGCTATGGCTTTATCAATGGGGAAACTCCATGCATTTCCCGTAACGTTCCAATATAACTCATCATATTCTTTATGGAAATTTATGGCCCCCATATAAGAATAGGTAAAAGAATATGTGTGTTTACCTTTGCTTATATAATTATCATCACCGAAGTTAACCCGTAAAGATCCCCCGTTATTTTCTATAAAAAAAGGATGTGTCTTTCCATCCATAGTTAAAGAAATCGGGGTTACTTTCTCCGTTCTGGAAATAGGCATATCGCGGTAAATTCCGCGTTTGATACTTTGGTGTTGGACATTAAGGGTAATATTTTCCGTGACTTGTATTTGCCCGTCTTGTTGCACTGAAATCTTAACATCAAATAAATAAATTTGTTCCGGATCATTTGCATAATAATTTGTCTGTGCAAAAACAGAACAAACGGAAAATATAAAAAACAATATTGACAATAATTTTTTCATAACCCCTTATATCCTATTAAGTTTTGATAATATATTATACTTAACTTATACAAGAACTACAATTGAACACATTTATAATAAAAACTTTCGTCAAAGTAATAAAATTTTTGTATAATATATATAAAGTACTCGCAGTTTTAGGGGGAAAGCAGCTCTTAGTTGCGGGCGCTTTTTTTATTGAACATTTTATTTGTTTTTAGGAGGATATTAATGAGCGATACAACAAAGCAAAAACACCCATCAGGGTTATATATGCTTTTTATGGTGGAAATGTGGGAAAGGTTTAACTACTACGGTATGCGTGCATTGCTTTCCTTGTTTATGATCAGTGCCGTAATACAATATTCCAAAGCCACTTCCAGTAAAATTTACGGTATGTTTACCGCTTTGGTATACCTTACACCGGTTATCGGCGGGTATTTAGCGGATAGATTTATCGGCAAAAGGCACTCTATCACAATCGGTGCCATTTTAATGGCTTTAGGGCAATTTACCCTTGCTTCTTATGAACTTATTGATCCTAAAATTGCCTTATTTACAGGTCTTACTTTGATTATTTTAGGTAACGGTTTCTTTAAACCTAATATTTCAACAATTGTCGGCGAACTTTATCCGCCGAAAGATCCGCGCCGCGATAGCGGTTTTACCATTTTCTATATGGGTATTAACGTCGGTGCCTTTATTGCCCCGTTCGTTTGCGGTTTCTTGGGCCAACCGGACAATGTTGCCAGCCTTGCCGAAGCGTATAAATGGAAATACGGTTTTATGGCTGCCGGTACAGGTATGGTAATCGGTTTAATCTGGTATTTGGTTTCACAAAAGAAATATCTCGGCGAAATCGGCTTATACCCGGTCACAAATACCAAAGCTGTTGACCATGTTGACAATAGTCCTTTAACAGATGAAGATTGGGACAAGATTAAAGCAATTTTCACTTTCGTGTTCTTTGCAGTTTTCTTTTTCGCTTTCTTTGAACAAGCAGGTACATCCCTTAACTTCTTTGCCGATGAAGCAACACGTTTAACACTTGGGCCTATCAAATTAAAGGCTTCATACTTCCAAGCAGTTAACCCGATTTGTGTTGTAATTTTTGCCCCTATTTTTGCAAAAATGTGGATTAAGATGGGTGATAAAAACCCGTCAATCCCGGTTAAATTCGGTTGGGGTTTATTCTTACAAGGTATAGCATTTATGATTATTGCTATCGGTGCAAGTATTTATGCTTCCCAAGGGCCTGTAAGTGCATTATGGCTTGTGTTCTGTTACTTCTTCTGCACCATGGGTGAATTATGTTTATCACCTGTCGGTCTTTCAATGGTAACAAAACTTGCACCTGCAAAATTTATGTCCTTATTTATGGGCGTATGGCTTGCAGCAAGTTTCGTAGGCAATTTGCTCGCCGGTAAACTTGCAAGTTACTATGATACCTGGAGTTTAACCACCTTGTTCTCCGTTCCTGCTGTTTGCTCTATTGCATTTGGTATTATTATGTGGATTATGGCACGCAAAGTTCGCCAATGGATGCACGGTGTAAACTAAGTATAATTTAGTTTGATTAAAACCCCCGGTAAAAACCGGGGGTTTTTTATTTACTTAATAGTTATAGATTTGTTATAATTATATCGTGGAAAAACAAAATATTTTTCAAGATAAAGTAATAGTTTTGGGCTTAACAGGTGCTTTGACTTGTTTTAAAATTTGTCCATTAATTTCACGTCTTAAAAAAGAGGGCGTGCGTTTTCGTATAGTAGCAAGTGAAAATGCCTTAAATTTCATTACAAAAACCACACTTCAGACACTTGCTAAAACAGAAGTTTTAACAACGCAATTTAACCCTAAAAAATTTGATGAAAATCATAAAAGTTTAGCCCAGGAAGGCGATATTTTCTTGCTTGCCCCTGCAACAGCACAAACAATCAGCAAAGTTGCTTTAGGTGTAGCGGATAATTTGCTCAGTTCCGTTTTATGTGCTTGGCAAAAACCGATGCTTATAGCACCTGCCATGAACCCGGGTATGTGGTTTAACACGGCAACACAAGCCAATATTTCCGCTTTAAGGAAACGCGGTGCTATTGTAATGGATTCCCCAAAAGGTGCATTACCTGATACCGATTTAATTTATAAGGAACTTGAAAAACTTTTACAATTTCAAGGGAAATTAAAAGACAAAAATATTTTGATTACGGACGGCAATATCAAAGAACAATGTGGCGAATATTATTTAACCGCAGGTATAAATGCACATTTTGGCAAAACACTTGCGGATTTTTTACATATTTGCGGTGCAAAAGTTACTTTTGTAAGCGATCAGTTATTTGATGTACCTTATCAACAATTTGTAGCCAAAGACAGTAAAGAATTTAAGGGAATTGTTTCCCAAAATTTAAATGACACAGATATTTTTCTGCATACCGCCAA
>JBGVBB010000133.1:0-7801 GCA_045225155.1 Elusimicrobiaceae bacterium | reverse complement strand
AAATGGCGGCGAGTTTTAGATTTTTCCGCCCTAAATGTCGGCCCGAAGCAATAAATTTTGCCAAGTGCCATTGCACTTGCTTCACCGTATAATTGACCGCTTTGGGATAAAAAGGCCTTTTCACCGAAATAATCAGTTTCAAAAAGTGTTGAGGTGCCTTCACAAGCGGCTGGGGTTAAAATCGGGGAATCAACCAAAGTAAAACCGTTTTTTCTAAAATATTCGCGAATAGCGAAAATAACTTCATCCCTGATTTTTAAAATTGCAACTTGCCTGCTGGAACGAAGCCATAAATGGCGGTTGTCCATCAAAAATGCTGTACCGTGTTCTTTATTTGAAATAGGATAATCTTTTGCCATCTGCAAAAGTTTAATATCTTTCACGCCGAGTTCAAAACCAAGAGGAGAGCGTTTATCTTCCCTTACCGTTCCGGTAATTTCAACGGAACTTTCTTGGGCAAGTTTATCACCGAGTTCGAAAACTTCCGGGGTAACATCCCCTTTAAAAACTACGCATTGTATTATTGCACTGCCGTCGCGTAATTGTAAAAAATGTAATTTACCGCTTGAGCGTTTATTGTAAAGCCAACCTTTAAGGGTAATTTCTTTACCGACATATTTGGCTACATCTGAAATTCTGATTTTTTGCATAAAGACCTCATGTACTATTTACTGTATTATATATATTATAACTTTTTTATAAGCACTTGTGCTTGCGTCCCTTGACACCCTTCTAATTAAATGATAAAAATATATTATATTCCATTAAGGAGGAATTATGAAAAAGCTATTTATCGCTTTGCTCATTTGCCCGTTCCTTTTAGCCTGCGGGACAAAAGTTAAGCGTATGGAAATTGAACAAACTAAAGATGTAAGCGGTAGTTGGAACGATACCGATTCCCGCGAAGTCGCAAAAACCATGATTGACGAGTGTGTAAACGGTGCATGGTATGCCAAAGCCTTAAAAGAAAAAGGCGGTAAAGAACCGGTTGTAATCGTCGGCACAGTCAGGAACGATTCTATGGAACATATTAATACCAACACTTTTATTGAAGAACTTCAAAGGGCTTTGATAAACAGCGGTAAAGTAGAATTTGTGGCTTCTAAAGATGAAAGAGGGGAACTCCGTGAAGAACGCTTAGATCAAGATGAATATTCCTCCGAAGCCACACGTAAAGCATTCGGCAAAGAAGTCGGTGCCGATTATATGTTAAGCGGCGTATTAAGCGATATTAAAGATAAAGAAGGCAGCAAAAGTGTTGTGTTCTATCAAGTTAATTTGAAACTTATTAACATTGAAACAAACAGAATACTTTGGAACGGCCAAAAACAAATCAAAAAATACGTAAATAAGAAAGCATTTAAGTTATAATTTATGCGAAGTATGAAGGCCCTGTCTGCGGTATGTTGCATTATTTTGCTCTGCGCTTGCACAGGGCCTTCCATACGTTATAAAACCAAAGTTATAAGGGACATGCAAAACCATAACTTTGAAGCCTCTAAAGCAAGAATCACAAATAACAAAAAAAGTTACGGCAAACGCGATGCGAGTTTGTTTTATTTGGACCTTGGAACACAACAAGATTCCACCCACTATTCTACAAATACTTTATCTGATTTAACGGAAGCACAAAATATACAGTCGGACCTTTATGCAAAAAGCATATCACAAAAATTTACAAGTTATATAGTTAATTCTTATTCAGAACCTTACCGTTTGAAATATTTTGAAATGGGGTATTTGTTCTTCTATAAAATACTTGCCTATTTGCAGGAAAAGAATTTACAGGATGCCGTAGTGGAAACAAGAAGCATGGTGTTCTTCTTGGATAAACTCCGCGAAGATACCGGCAAAGACGATCCGTTTTTGCAATATTTTGCAAGCCAAATATTTACAATGTGGGGTGCTTATTCCGATGCCCGCATTTGCTTACAAAATGCAAAAAATGCTTATTCCAAATTTGCAGATTCTTATGCCGAAATACCTTCCGTTCCTAAAATAACGAAAGGGGAACCAAAAGGATTGCTGACTATACAACATTTAAACGGGATGATCCCTCTTTTAATTTCACAAAGGACATTAGTTGCCTGGAATGAATTTGGATATGCAATCGGTTCAGAAAACGGCTATCAAAGCGTGAGTCAAAATGTTGTTGATTCGGCATTAGCAGGTGCTTACGGTAATGCAATTTCCGTTGCTTTACCGGCAGTGCAAGAAGTACCCTATCTCATTCACGGTTCGCGTATTATCGTGGACGGAAAAGTCGTTGCACAGACATCTTTGGCAAGTAATTTAAGTTATTATTTCAAGAAAAATTTTCATGAAGAATACAATAAAATTTTTATAAGTTCGGCAGTAAGGGCAGCAATAAAATTTTTGGTTACAAAAGAAGTTCAAAGGCAAATAAATCACAAGGATGAAAATGTTGGGGCTATAGTTGATATGCTTTTAACCGGTTTGTTTACCGCGGCAGAAAGTGCGGATACAAGATCTTGGTTTACATTGCCGGCACAAATCCGGGAAGCAAATGTATTACTCGAGGAAGGAACCCATGAAGTCAAGGTGCAATTACTTGATGCATATGAAAAAGTACTTGACGAACACACCTTTAAAAATGTACAAATTAATAGAGGGCGCCATACGTATTTGTATTTACGCAGCGCCAGGTAAAGGAGAACTATGAAAATAAAACAGTTGTTTATTGTTGTAACAATGTTGGCATTAGTTTGTGCCTGCAGTCATAAAAATGTATTACGGGAGAATTTAAAGGAATATCCTTATGATAAATATCTCTCAAAAGTAACAAGTGCAGATAATAAAAATGATGCCAAAGAGGCCGCTTTAGCAGAAATTAAAGGCATTTTCGCCACGTTACCTGCCGATCAAGAAAGTTCAGTAAGAAGGGAAAATATTCTTTCTTTAGCAAAAATTGCAGAAACTTGGAAAATTAAAAAAGATGACACAAAACGTTATTATGCAATGGCTATCCTTGAACGTAAACCGGCTATGGAAGCTTTGCAACCTTACTATACGGGTATTGATGCGAAAATAGAGAGTTTAACCAAAAAAATAAATGAAGAACAGGATAAATTTGTCCGCATCAAATATGCTATGGAAATGGAAAAACTTTTAAAAGAAAGGAATCCGCTTGACGATGAATACAAAATATTATCTTATGATGCAACCCCGTACAATGAAGAACTTTTATACAATGCACGCGCCGCATATAATAGGGCTTTTTACGAAGTAAAAATTTCTTCAAAAATTATCGGTGATGAACAAGAAACAATCAAAACCCCTATTCTTGAGAGTTTAAATGGTTTAGGCTTCCAAGTAGGTGAAAATTTGCCACAAGCAGATATTGAACTTATTATGAAGGTTTATGTTGACAAATATGAATCTAAAACCTTAAAAGGTTTAAATTGGTGCACATCAACCGCAACAGTTAGTTTAAAGGATCTTGCCACCGGCGGTATTTTTGCAACATACTCTAAAACGGAACGTGAAGGTTCAACAAGAAAAGAAACTTCACAATTAAGAAGTTTAATCGCTGCCGGGCAAGATGCATCCGTCGCAGTAAAACAAAAAGTATTAGATTATTTAGAACGTAAATAAGGAGTTTAACATGAAAAAGTATTTATCTTTAATTATTTGTTGTTTATTTTCGTCAGTTTTGCTTGCCCAAGCAGAACAAGCAAAAGCTGATCAATCCGACGAAAAAGTTATGTATTCATTAGGTTATTTGCTCGGTAACAATGTAAAAAAACAACTTATTTTGGAAGATGAAGATTCTTATAAATCTTTCTCCCAAGGTATGCGTGATTCTTTACTTAACCGCAAATCACAAACAAATTTAGAAGAGTATAAACCTTTAATTGCAAAAAAATATGAAGAAGACAAAGCAACTTTAAGCGCAAAACGCAAAGTCGCCCAAGATGATTATTTAAAAAATGTCAAAAAAGACAAAAAATCAAAAGTGCTTTCAAACGGTGCGGTTATTCAAGTAGAAAAGAAGGGGAAAGGTAAAAATCCAAAAGCAGCAGATACCGTAAAAGTACATTATACAGGCAAATTATTAGACGGTACTGTTTTTGACAGTTCAGTTTTGCGCGGTGTTCCGGCTGAATTCCCGTTAAACGGGGTTATTTCTTGCTGGACTATCGGTTTACAAGAAATGAAACCGGGTGCAAAAGCCACTTTATATTGCCCGCCTGAAACAGCTTACGGCAATATGCAGGCAGGCCCGATTGAACCGAATTCTTTGCTCATTTTTGACGTAGAATTGTTGGAAGTTAAATGAGGAAAAAAATATCCATAGCATTGCTTGCGTTTTCGCTTGCGATGATATGTGCTAATTTTATTGTAAGGAGGGTTGGGAGGCTTCTCCCCCCTCCTCAACAAGAAATAGAAGAGGAAGAAAAAGATTTTATACCGTTTGTACCGGTTAAGCAAAAAAATGAAGATGAGCTGGTAATAGACAGTTATTTGTTAATTTTACAGAAGCCTGAAGATCCTTCGGGGTTAGGCCCTAAACAGGAAAAAGAAGTAATAAAACCGATTTTAAATATTGAATTAACGGAAGAAGAGAAAAAAGCTGTTGAAACTTACAGTAAGAACCCAAAAGTAAAAGAATTTATTAAAGAAATTTCTACTGTAATTTCGCAAGAAGAATTAGATCAAGAAAATTATTTACAGGTGGTTTATAAACCGGAAGTTAGAAATATCTTCATGAAATATTCCCAAGATGAAGAATTCCGCAATATAGCAGCGGAAATAATGAAAAATAAAGATTTGTTACAATTAACAAAAAAAATAATTAATAATAACGAGGTAAAAAAATGATAGGTTTATTTTTGGCAATACTTTTAATTCTACTTTTAATTTTGTTCGTACTGAAGATTATATTTAATCATACAGATTTACAAACTTGGTTGAATATCTTGATCATTACAGTAATTTTGTTTACCGTAATACTATCCATCTATATAGTGTTAAACAAAGTTAATACAGATAACAAAAACACAAAACCGCAAGTTACCAAGGAAGAGACTTTGGATAAAAAATCTACAAAACCTGCCGCTATTAAACCCCAAAAAGATGTAGCGGAAATGACCGATGATGAACTGTCCCTCATGTTGGCTGAAAAGTACTTAACCCTTAAAACAGAGTATGAAAAAGAACACGAAGGGGAAGACGGTGCCGATTACGCAAGGCAGCAAATCATTGATGAATATGGCTTAACCGAAGAAGAATGGGATGCTTTATATGAAAAACTCGTTCAAAACGGTTATATAGAAAAGGCCGCAAAGAACTTAAACCTAGGCATAGATTACTTAATAAAAACCGATAACAAAAAGTAATTTTGGGAGTATCATGAAGCGTATTGTCTTGCTCCGGCATGGGCAAAGCCTGTGGAATAAAGAAAATAAATTCACAGGGTGGACCGATGTTATTTTGACACCTGAAGGTCTGCAAGAAGCCAAAAAGGCCGCAATTTTACTAAGGGAAAACAATTTTAACTTTGACTATTGCTTTACTTCTTATTTAAGCCGCGCGATAGATACTTTAAATATCGTTTTAAAAGGTTTAAACCAAGAATATTTACCGGTTGAAAAATCTTGGCGTTTAAATGAAAAGCACTACGGCGTTTTGCAAGGTTTAAATAAAACTGAAACAGCAGAAAAATACGGAGCGAAGCAAGTACAAATTTGGCGGCGTAGTTTTGATGTCGCACCTGCTCCACTAGATGAAGAAGATCCACGAAACCCGGCTTTAGATCCGATGTACAAAAAAGTCCCTAAGGAATTATTGCCCAGAACAGAATCTTTAAAAGATGCAATTAACCGCACTTTACCTTATTGGAAAGAAGTAATTTTCCCGAAACTTAAAGATAATAACACTTTGCTTGTGGTCGCACACGGCAATTCTTTACGCGGAATAATAAAATATTTAAAGAACATCAGTAACGAAGATATTATTAATTTAAATTTACCTACTGCAGTACCTTATGTTTTTGAGTTTGATGATAGTTTAAATTTAGTTAAAGATTATTTCCTAGGCAATCAAGAAGAAATTAATGCCCGGATAGCGGACACTGCCAAAATCAAAAAATAAAGCCAAACCGAAAACATAAACCCGGCAAGTATTTTGGAGAAAATTTTGATTTTCTCTGCAACGACAAGTACCTAGAAGAATGGGAGCGAAGCGCCTCTCGGTACTTTAGGAGCTGAAAAATCAAAATTTACCAAAAAGAATTAGCCGGCACAAAATGTGAAATGCAAATTTCCTATTTATTATCTCTTTCTGATTGGCCGCCGATATTGTGTATTATACAATCATCACCGTCTTTTTCTTTTAAGTGGACATGTATAATGTCATCATCTGCGGTAATAACTTCCCGGCCGATATAATCGGCTTTGACGGGAATTTCCCTATGCCCCCTATCAACCATAACCAAAAGTTCTACTTTGCGCGGGCGACCTAGATCTGTAATGGCATCTAAAGCGGAACGCACTGTTCTGCCCGTATATAAGACGTCATCAACAACAATTAAATTTTTATCTTTAATATCAAAACCGACGCTTGACGGTTTAATTTGCGGATCTTCCGCTACTTTTGAAAGGTCATCGCGGTACCAAGTTATATCTAAAATACCTACGGGTAAAGTAATGCCCGCAAACTTTTTAATGCGTTCCTGTAAGCGGTTTGCCAAATAAACACCGCGTGTTTTTACGCCGATTAAACAGAGATTTGAAGTATCACTGTAATTTTCCAAAATTTGATGGGCCATACGATCCAAACTGCGTAACATATCTGCCTGGTTTGCAATTATTTTTTTCATACATAACCTCACAAAAATATCTTTTTAAAATTATACAAAAATTAAGTGTAAATTTCTAGGTAAGTATGCAAGCCTTCTTTTTGGGCGCGGTTAACTGCGGCAAAATAAATTTTGTCTGCTTTCGCTTTATCGCCTAAAGCATAAATGACTTGCGCGATGGAAATTTCAGTAAGTAATTGTCCGCGTATTTCATCTGAATTGGCAAATAATTTTTTGGCTTCTTGTAAAATATTTAAGGCTTGAGATAATTTGTTCTGGCGTTTTAAGACATCCGCTTGCCCCCATTTTACGAAACCTAGATCCACCGTATCATTTATTGCCGTATAGAGCAAGGCCGCACGTTTATAGTGTTTGGCGGCTTTATCTAAAAACCCTAACTGCCTTAAACCGTTAGCCATACCGCAATTTGTATATGCTTTACCGAATATATCTTGCGTTTTTGCAAATAATTTTTCTGCCTTTTCATAATTTAAGACGCAATTTTTTGCATCCCCGCTAACACGTAAAATACCGGCAAGCCCGCATAAAGCATAAGCCATAGAAATTTTATCTTTAATACGCACGGCATATTTATAACTTTGTTTAAATAAATTTATACCTTCTCTAAAGTTGCCTTCCAGACGGCAAATACCGCCCAAAGCCCAACAAATAAAGGACATGCCTTCATAGTCCTTTTCACTTTGATAATAATCTTGAACTTCTTTTAGCAAAACTTTTGATTCTTTTAATTTCCCTTCGGCGCGAAATGCCAAAGCAAGTTCCTGAAGTGCTAAAATTGCTTGGTCAAGCAATTGCTTTTTACGGGCTATTTCACCGGCACGGACTGCAAATTTTTGTGCCTCTTTTGCTTTACCTAACGTTCGGTAGCATTTGGATAATGCTAACAATATTTCAATTTTTTCTTCGTCAATTTTGGCTAATTTTTGTGCATTTTTTGCTTCTAAAATAGCCTCTTCAAAT
>JBGVBB010000132.1:0-2136 GCA_045225155.1 Elusimicrobiaceae bacterium | reverse complement strand
TTATTTATCGGGGAAATTTTTACTATGGATTTCTCTTTAAGTTGCATCGGTCTTGGGTTTTTAGTTGCTGCACTTATGGCTTACTTGGGTTTTGGTCTACATGTGCAATTAATAGCTGTAGGTGTTGTTTTTATCTCTTTATTCTTTACTTTGCGCCCGTTTATCTTGAAACACTTGGCAAGAAAGCAAGAATATAAGAGCAATATGGATGCATTAGTCGGTACAAAACACGATTTTTATGCTCTTTCAGAGGATAAAAAACACGCCAAAATTAAAATTGACGGTGATGTATGGGAAGCAGAAAGTGCAACCCCTCTTACAAACGGTAAGCCCGTAAAAGTAGCAAAAGTAGAGGGTGCTACTTTAATAATTAAACAGGAGGAGTAAATGACAGGTCTCACAGTCGTAATAATTGCAGCATTAGTATTATTAGGTATAATGATCCTTGTTGGCTTTACACAGGTTCAGCAAGCACAAGTTATGATTATTGAACGTTTCGGTAGTTATAACACCACATTAAATTCAGGGCTTCATTGGATTTGCCCGATTATTGATAAACCGCGTGAAATCGAATGGAAATTTACACGCGAAATGTATGGGAAAAATGTTTCCTATATCGGCATGGTTAACAGAATTGACTTGCGCGAAACTGTTTATGATTTCCCGAGCCAAGACGTTATTACACGCGATAACGTTAACATCAAAATCAATGCTTTGATTTATTTCCAAATTACCGATCCTTTAAGAGCAACTTACGAAGTTGCCTCTTTACCGACGGCCATTGAAAAATTAACGCAAACGACATTGAGAAACGTCATCGGTGAATTAACATTGGACCAGACTTTAACTTCACGCGAAACAATTAACTCCAAACTCCGTGCCATCTTAGACGAAGCATCAAACAAATGGGGTGTAAAAGTAAACCGCGTTGAGTTACAAGATATTACACCGCCGCCATCAATCCGTGACGCTATGGAAAAAGAAAAGAAAGCCGAACAAGAAAGACGTGCTATCATCTTGGAATCAGAAGGTGAAAAACGCTCAAAAATCTTACGCGCGGAAGGTGAAAGGGAAGCACAAATAAATAAAGCGGAAGGTGAAAAACGCGCCCGCATCTTGGAAGCGGAAGGTTTTGCGGAAGCAAAAATCCGTGTAGCCGAAGCCGAAAAGCAGGCAGTTAAAATCGTCGCAGAAGCGGTTTCACAATACTCTAACCCGGCCAATTATGTAATTTCAATGAAATATATTGAAGCCTTGCAAAAAATGGTTGAAGGTAAAGATAACAAGTTAGTTTATATGCCTTATGAAGCAACCGGTATTTTAGGTGCGGTAGGTGCAGTAAAAGAACTTGTCACCAAAAAATAAATTTTTGGTTTAGTTTAAAACCCGTCGTTATATAAACGACGGGTTTTTTATTTACAAATCACTTTCTTTTACGCTTTGGGTTACCACGGTTAATATGCGTAATTAAAGCAGATAGAACATTTAAAGAAAAATCTTCAATATCTAATGCATATATAGCAGATATTATATTATTGCATTGTTTGATACCAGGGGTTCTTAAAAACCTTAAAATCGACGTTTTAATGCTTTTTGGAATATTACTGTGATAGATTATTTTAAGATAAGAAATTATTAAAGCCCTAAGACGTTTAGATTTAGCGGAACCGTCTTGTAAATCAATATATACCTGGCACATTTTCTTTATGGCAAGTAAAATACATTGGTATTTTGTGGAAGTGACACCTTGTTTATCACAACAATCTTCCAATAAAAAACCTATGGCCTTTTTATCCATTAAATTAAACAAATCAAGTTGTAATTTTTCGTCGTTTGTCAACGATACAGGCATAACTCCCCGCTTATTTTATCATTTGTTATAATCATCTTCTATAATAACGATATCGTCGTCGGGGGATGATGAATTGCTTTTACCTGCCGCATATTCATCTTCGGGGTAATCGGGATATATTTCTTTCAAAACTTCCTTACGTGATTTATGGTGTATTTCTTCTTCTTCGGATTCCGTATCTATAGAAACAGGTTTACTTTTTGCCAATACCGTTACAAATTTTGTTTCATTTTCTTTTTTAGTAACGGCTTTTTTAGTTTTTTCGGATGATTCTTCCTGTAACA
>JBGVBB010000131.1:0-2295 GCA_045225155.1 Elusimicrobiaceae bacterium | reverse complement strand
TGATAATGTAAGGAATCATTTTAACACCGCCGTTTATGAACTTGAAAATAATACTTGGCAACAAAAAGCAACCGTACGCGGGCTTGTTAAAGGTATTGCACCGTTTAACGGTAAACGCGTTTTATATACGCAAAATATTAACAATATCTCAGGCAAATTTAATGCTTTAAACCCGGCTGTTTTGGAATATAAAGACGGTAAATATAAAGCAGGTGCACAATTAAAAGCAAATAAATTCCGCAGCGTTTACGGTTTTAATGTCGCTAAATTTGACGGGGACAAAGAACAAGTAATATTCACACAACCGAGTGGCAAATTACGCCTTCAATTTGATAAAAGAAGTGCCCATATTGACAGCCCGGATGAATTTGATTTTGCCTCCACCCCGAACAGAGTAAAATTTGATAATGAAATATTTAAATTTTACCCGTCCATCGCTTTATATGGTACAGACGACGAAATAATTGTTGCAGGGCTTGAAAATAAGGCAAAACTTGGCATCTTATCAAGCACTTTCGGTTCTTACCACAGGGCCAATTTGGTTTTGCTTAAGTGGGATGGATCTGCCCTCAACAAATTAGCCGAAGTACCGCTTGGCGGTTATACGGTTGACTTGATGCAAGGTTCTTTGGGTACTTACCAAAATGTTTTGATTGTACCGTTTATTACAGGTGCAGGCAAAACAACTGTGGTATTATACCCGGCCAAATAAATAAAATTTGACATTAAAAAACCCCGGCTTTAATCGGCCGGGGTTTTTTGTGGTGTTCTTATTTGAACATGAAAAGCTGTTCGTTTAATTGTTTTTGTATTTCTTCAATTTGTACATCAATGCTCGGTGCTTCATAAGGGGGGAAATAGAACCAATATTTTTCCGCGCCCTTTTCAAAAGCGGAACAAATCTTTTCCGGGTTATATACATTTTTATTATAGCTTAACACACGCCTGCAAGCAAGAATATTTAATTTAATTGTGTGCCTTTCCCAACTATCAGGTTTAATACCTGCTTTTCCGAAAGCATCCCAACCGTCCTCATCCAAGAATTTATACATACGTTCTTGTTTGGTTCCTTTATAATATTCCTTCTCGCCTTCATCCCATCCTTCATAGGAAACTATTGAATAAAACCATTCATGCAAAACATGTTGGAAAAGATCAAGTGCATTAAGTTTCTTGGCTTGGCGTTTCATTTCGCTTAATATTTTGTTAACCCTGCCATTAGCACCGTCGTAAATGTGTAAATTCATAACGATTCCTGAACTGACATATTTAAAAGCACCTATGCCGATTTTGTCGGAAACATAAATTGTAGTAAAAAGCCTTTCCCCTGTAACGCAAGAAAAATCACTGTATTTGTCAAGGAAATCACCCCTTTGCCAAATTCTTATCATTGTCTTTTCTGCCCTATCCGCTAACCAGGTATCACGGAAACGATTATAAAATTTTTGATACTTTTCTATATCGAGTGTTCTGCAATAATCTTTATATAAATAGGAATATAACTTTTCAAAACCTTCATATAAAGCAACATCAATATTAACTACGGTAAAATCGTTATATTGACGTGGGAATGTCCTTTGGAAAACATGAATAACAAAATCTTTACCGTCTGTGCGGTCAAGTGTACAAAGCGGGGGGGTAGTGCCGTCTTCCAAATATTCGCAATTAGGTACACTCTCCGTTAATTCCTTTAATTCTTCCAGGCTGTTTGACTTTAATAAGTCTACCGCCTGCTTTTCAAATTCTTTCTGTGCGTTAAAAGATGTGCGATTATCCGCTTTTGCAATTACGGATAAGCCAAGTATGCTAAATAATACGACGCATAATACTTTTGTCAGTTGTTTCATTTTTATTTTATACCTCTTTATTAATATCCCGGCAAATCGACTTTGCCGATACTATACAATTTTATTTTACTAGTTAATAGTAAATAAAAAAAGGGTCCTATGACCTATAAAAGATATAGGACTTATTGGCACCATACTTTTTGCAGTTTAGAATAAAATTTGATATAATATTTATGTTGCAAGAAATTGCGACGAGAGATTTGATAATTTTTTAGTTTTAAGCCCAGTTGGCGCAGTGGTAGCGCGTTCCCTTGACATGGGAAAGGTCACAGGTTCAAATCCTGTACTGGGCAATTTTTATTTGTAAAAATTGCACAGTAGAAAGCAAACTGCTTTGCTTGCGGCAGGATTTGAAGGCGGAGCGATGTACGAGTTTTGCCGAAGGCAAAGGCGAGTACCGCGAGCCAGGGCTAGAGCAAATTCCGTCAGGAATTTGACGGAAGCCAAA
>JBGVBB010000130.1:0-7674 GCA_045225155.1 Elusimicrobiaceae bacterium | reverse complement strand
CGCGTAAATCTGAAGACATAACTGTTGCAGGCGTAAGTTTAGCAACACCGGTAACTTTTGCAACATTTTTTTCAATAATGATATTTGCACCCATCCTAACAAGTTCCGGGGCATGCATAAATCGGTTTTCAAAGATATCTTCACTTACTTCCGCATTGCCTTTGGCTAAAGTCATCAAAGCAAGCCAAGGAGCCTGCAAATCCGTCGCAAAACCAGGGTACGGTGCAGTTTTGATATTGACAGGTTTTATTGTTTTCGGGGCTTTTATTTTTACCCAATCTTTTCCGGTTGTGATTTTTGCGCCGGCTTCCTGCAAATATTCAAGCAAAATTTCATTATCTTCAGGCACGCAATTTGTTACGGTAATTTCCCCGCCTGTTATTGCACCTGCAATTAAGAAAGTACCTGTTTGTATGCGGTCTGCACAAACAGTATGATTCATACCTTTTAATTTTTCTACACCGTCAACAATCAGGCGGCCTTGCTGGTCCATACAAATTTTTGCGCCCATAGATTTAAGGGCATTTATAAGGTCAAAAACTTCAGGCTCACGTGCAATATTTTCAAAAATTGTTTTACCTTTAATTAAGCAGGCGCACATTAAAAGATTTTGTGTTGCCCCCACACTTGGGAAACTTAAAATAATTTTTGTAGGCGCAAGTTTTTTTGCTTTTAAGACGATATTACCTTCATTTAAAATTACTTTTGCACCGAGTTTTTTAAAACCTTTTAAATGAATATCAACCGGCCTTACGCCGATAGCGCAACCGCCGGGTAAAGCAATTTCCGCGTGCTTTTTACGTGCAAGGAGTGGGCCTGCAACCCAAAAACTTGCACGCATTTGTTTAACTAAATCATAAGGAAGTTTTATTTTTAAAGCGGTTTGTTTTGTTATTGTGCAAGTGCCGTTTTCAAAAGTAACTTTTTTACCGAGTGCTTCCAAAATTTTTATTGTTGTATTTATGTCGCGGAGTTTGGGAACGCGTTTTATTACACATTTTTCGTCTGTTAAAAGTGTTGCAATTAAAATCGGCAATGCGGCATTTTTTGATCCGCCGATTTCCACTGCCCCTTTTAATTTTCTGCCACCGTTAATAATAAATTGATCCATATTTTAATTCTCCTTTTTAAACGCAAAAACGAAACGGTCTAAACCCGCGAAATCGCACTCAACAATAAAATCACGCCAAATATCTCTACTAAAAAATTGTAGCACTTTTTGACCTTCTTTATCCCCAATTTCCAAAGCAAGTAAACCGCCTGGGGTTAAAAATTTGGGTGCGGATTGAATAATTTTTTCAATTATTTCTGTACCGTCTTTGCCGCCGATTTGGGCAAGGCGCGGCTCTTGTTTAACTTCGGGTGAAAGAGTGTTAATATCATCTTCTTTTATATACGGGGGGTTGCTGATTATAAGGTCAAAAGTTCCGTTTATATTTTCAAACAAATCACTTTTAGTAAAATTAATTTTTGCTTTATGCATTTCTGCGTTTTGCTTGGCAACCTGCAAAGCAAGGGTGGAAATATCACTGCAAGTTACTTGTGCATGCGGATAATTTAAAGCCAAACTTATACCGATACAGCCGGAACCTGTACATAAATCTAAAATATTTTTTGGTGTTTGTTTAAGTTTTTTTTGTGTTTTTAAAATTAGTTCCTCAGTTTCAGGCCGTGGTATTAAAACGCGTTCATCAACATAAAATTTACGCCCTAAAAAATCAGCGGAATTAAAAATATATTCAAGCGGTTTACCTGCAATTTTTTGTTTAATTATTTTGTTTAAAGATTCTTGTTTATCTTCTGGAAATATCTGCCCGCCGAAAGCCAAAATCTCAGTCCTGCTTTTACCGAGTATTGTACAAATAATAAACTCCGCATTGGCGGCAGGTTCTGCCACACCGGCGGAGTTTAAAATATTTGTTACATCCAAAACAACTTGTTTAACGGTTTTCATTATAAAGCAAGGTTTTTAAGTTTTTCTTCCGTTCTTTTTTTGCGGAGAAGTTCCAAAATATTTTCAATATTACCTTCCATAATTTCAGCAATATTATAAAAGTTTTCATTTAAACGGTGGTCTGTAACACGGCTTTGCGGAAAGTTATAAGTGCGTATTTTTTCGGACCTGTCCCCTGTACCCACTTGGGCTTTACGGACGTCGTAAATTTCTTTATTTTGTTTTTCTTCTTCCATTTGGTAGAGTTTTGCTTTTAACATGCTTAAAGCCTTTTCGCGGTTTGCGTTTTGGTGGCGTTCTTCACGGCAACTTACCACTATGCCGGTTGGTTTATGAATCAAGCGGACAGCCGTTTCAACTTTATTAACATTTTGGCCGCCTGCGCCGCCGGAACGGCAGGTTTCCATTTCAATATCTGCAGGGTTAAGTTGAATATCAATATCCTGCGCTTCGGGCATAATTGCAACTGTTACGGTTGAAGTATGCACGCGGCCGGAAGTTTCAGTATCAGGCACGCGCTGCACGCGGTGTGTGCCGGCTTCATCACGCAGCCAAGAATAAGCACCATCACCTTTAATAAACATACTTACATATTTGCAACCGTGCAAACCGGTTGGGGTATATTCCAAAATTTCGGTTTTCCAACCTTTATTTTGTGCAAAATGTTGGTAAACGCGCAAAAGTTCTGCGGCAAAAAGGGCGCTTTCCTCCCCCCCTGCACCGGGGCGTATTTCTAGGTAAATATTTTTTGAATCTTTCGGATCGGGCGGAATAACTAAAAGGCGGAGTTCCTTCATAATCTCAGCAGGTTTATTTTCAAGTTCGGCAAGTTCCGCTGCGGCAAGGGATACCATTTCTTTATCTGAACCGTCAGCAATAATTTCTTTATCGCCTGCGATTGCCTTTTCCACTTGCTCAAGTTCCTGGGCTTTTTCTATAATAGGTGCAAGGAAAGCATGGCGTTTTGTTTTTTCCTTAAACACTTCCGGTGCGACATTGCCGGATGCAAGTTCACGTTCAATTTCCTCAAACTCTTTTTTATACTTTGAAATATCCATATATTACCTATATAAAACAAACAGACCTCCGTAAAAGAGGCCTGTTGTTTGTTATTTGAAAGTTATTTTGCGTCTTTTTTTGCTTCTTTTTTAGCAGCGGCTTTCTTTTTAGTAGCAGCGAGTTTGACAGGTGCTGTGGAAAGACCGATTTTTTTGACTGCTCTTTTTGCCTTTGCTTTGACTTCGGTTTTCGGTTTTCTTGCAACCGTTTGGCCTTTAGTCGCGGCAAATTTTTTGTTAAATTTCTCAACGCGGCCTTCTGTATCTAACATTTTTTGTTTGCCGGTAAAGAAAGGATGGCAAGCAGAGCAAATATCTAATTTTACTGCTTTCATCGTAGAGCGTGTTTTAAATTTTGCACCACAGGCGCAAACTACTTCAACAACTTCGTATTTAGGATGTATATTTTCTTTCATTATAGTTTAACCTCAAATAGATTAGTTATATTATACAATATTTAAAGTGAAATTTGCAGTTTTTGTTTTTTATGGAAATAAAACCAAACCGAGTACATAAACCTGGCAAGTATTTTTAAGGATGCAGATTTCCTATTTGCTATAATATTTGTGATACTTTTAAAACTTGTGCGTATACTTAGTGTAGGCAAGGTACTTATGAATTTTGAAGAAACTTATAAAACATATTTTAAGCGTATTTTTGCTTATGTTTGCACCCGTGCAAACAATGAAACGATAGCAGAGGATATTTGCCAAAATGTTTGGCAAAAGGTGTTAAATAATATTTCCTCTTACGACGAAAGTAAAGGCAATATAGAACAATGGCTTTTTACGATCGCCAGAAACGAAGTTAACAGTTACTTTAGATTATACTTTATAAAAAACTTCTTTTCTTTAACAGGTAAAGAGGATTTACACCAACAACCCGAAGCACAACCGCTTGAAAGCCTTGCCGAGGATGAGGACAAAAAACTCCTCTTCAAATGCCTGCAAACCCTGAGCAAAAAGGAAAGGGATTTGATAAGTTTAAAATTCTTTTCCTCTTTAAATAACAGGGAAATTGCAAAAGTGTCGGGGTTAAGTGAAAGTAATGTCGGCACTATATTAAAGAGAAGTTTAGATAAAATAAGGTTAAAAATGGAGAATTTATGAGATTAACAGACGAAGAAATTAAAAACAAATTTTCCGCTTTAGATTTTGATAAACAAAATATAAAGCAAAACCGTATTTATTCTAAACTTGCTTTTAATAAAGAAGAAAGGAGATATGGTATGAAAAAATTAATTTTAACACTTGGCACTGTGTGTTGTGTTGTGGTATTGTTTACTACGGGTATTAATTGGTTTTTTCCTGATTTGTTTAACCTTCCTGCTGATAAAGAAATTTACTTTAGACGACATCCGGAAAAGAGGCCTTCCAATATTAACAAAAGGGAAGAAACAACAAAACAAGAAGTTAAAAAACCTGTTTTTGTTAAAGAAACAGAAGAAAGCGAGCTTGCCCTAGAGGCCAAAGCCCCTGAAGAAGGCAGAGATCCTTTTACCGCACCATACGAAATCACCGCGCAGAAGCAAGAAAAAATAAAAAGAGCAGAAGAGGAAAGGAAAAGTATGCTTTCACAAGAACTTAGAGAAGAAATAAGCCGCCATCCTGCAAGATCTTATGGTCATTTTAATGGTGCAACTGCTGACGGTGCTTACACGTCTAACTTCTCAGTTAAAGCTGGTTCTGCCGGTGGCTCTTTTGGTAGGAGCGGTATGCGTGGCAGTGGCGTTTGGGGTGGATACTATTCCTACCCGTCTGCCGATTATGATTCAATGAATGCGGAAAGTTACAAATCTTTTGAAGGTAATGCTTTTAAATTTGTAAAGGAAGAACCGCTTTCAACTTTCTCGGCTGATGTTGATACCGCTTCCTATAATATAGTGCGCCGCGATATAGAAAAGGGCCGTTTACCGAATAAAGATGCTGTCAGAACGGAAGAATTTATCAATTACTTTACTTATAACTATCCCGCACCGAAAGCAAGCAGTAAAGACCCTGTAAATATTATCACCGAACTTACAGATTCACCTTGGACGGAAGATTTCCAGGTAGTCAAAATCGGTGTAAAAGCAAAAGATATTGATAAGGACAAATTACCTGCTTCAAACTTAGTATTTTTGGTTGATGTTTCAGGCTCAATGTCCGGCAATACACGTTTGCCTTTAGTTAAAAAATCTTTTGCAATGCTTGTTGAAAAACTTAGACCGCAAGATAAAGTTTCCATCGTCACTTATGCAAACGGAACAAATACCGTTTTGGACGGGGTTTCTTTAGGTGATGAAGACGGCAAACAACGCATAATATCAGCGATGGAAAGTTTACGCGCAAGCGGTGGGACAAACGGTTCAGCAGGTTTAGAAATGGCTTATCAAGTTGCCAAATCACACTTTATTAAAGGCGGAAATAACCGCATAATTTTGGCAACGGACGGCGATTTTAATATAGGTAACACTTCCCTTGGCGGACTTGAAAAACAAATAACCGATGCCAAAGAAAGCGGAGTGTTTTTAAGTGTACTCGGCTTTGGTATGGGCAACTATAAAGACGATAGAGTTCAAACTCTTGCCAATAAAGGTAACGGTAATTATGCTTATATTAATGATTTGTTTGAAGCCAAAAAAGCACTTGTTAAAGATTTTGGCGCGACTTTATTTACCGTCGCAAAAGATGTTAAATTCCAAGTTGAATTTAACCCTGCAAAAGTGCAGGCATACCGCTTGATCGGCTACGAAAAACGCAAATTAAATGACCGCGACTTTAATGATGACACCAAAGATGCGGGCGAAATGGGTGCAGGGCATACCGTAACGGTTTTATATGAAATTGTACCCACAGGTGCAAAATTACCGGAAGGTATGGCAGATATTGATGAACTTAAATACAGCGTTAAAGCAACCCCGCAAGCGGTGGAAAATGATGAACTTTTAACAGTCAAACTCCGCTACAAAGAGCCGGACGGTGATACAAGCAAACTGCTTAGCAAAGTATTAAAAGAAAAAGATTATGTCGCTTTTGATAAAACTTCAGATGACACACGCTTTGCTTTAAGTGCTGCGGCTTTTGCAGAAATATTAAAAAGCAGCCGCTATGCAAAAAATACCGATATTGAAAAGGTTCTTGCCGAAGCACGCAAAGCCAAAGGCGAAGATGCCGACGGTTATAGGGCTGACTTCGTAAAAATTGTGTCATTATACGAGGCTTTACCGAAAGAAACGGAAAGAGTTGGAAATGTTTACGGCGAAGATGTGCCGGTCCAAGTGGTTAGACGGGTACCATCTCCACAACCTGTCTACATAAAACGCACCATTTCACGACCACATCAAAGCAACCTCGTCGGTGTAGATTGCATTGATTGTGAAACTTGGCCGGAAAAAGACAAAATGCAACATGCTTATAATCATCTTGTTTGGGTGGTGGATCAATTAGCTGCTTCAGCACAAAGATATTATGATAAACATCATACTTTCCCTAATGATTTTAATGACCTTGATACTGGTTTTACGGGAAATGTAACATTTGATTATACTCGCCATGGACAATTTAGTTATAAATATTATTCCGGTTTCCCGAACAAGGGCCAAAATTTAATAATGAATACAAAAGGATCTTATGGTGCTACAAATCAAAGGAATTCTTATGGGTATAGATCACCAAACTCAACAGACAAACATGCCGGGAAACATTTTTGCAGGGCACTTTCTACAGACATAGAAGCAAATGAGGTTTGCCAAAAAGCATCCGGCAAAGAATCACCTGATGAGCTCAGCACAAGTTATGCACCTTCTTCTTATGGTAATCTGGCAAATACGTATCATGAATCAGAAACAAAAGTAATGGCAACTTATATCTGGTAATTTATTTAAAAAGGAGATAATATTATGAAAAAGAAATTATTATTAACCTTATTAATTTTGGGTATGCCTCTTATTTTATCAGCACAAAAAACAAGGGGCATAGAAAGCAAACCGGGAAATCAGGTTTTACTTGCAAAAAGAGTTTCATTTAATGCAAGCAAGAGAAATCCTTTCCTATCCAAAGAAGAAGTATTTAAAATAGAAGAGATGAGAAAAGCAGAAATACGCCGTTTGGAACTAAAAAGGCAAGAGGAAATCCGTAAAGCCGAAGAAGAAAGGAAACGTCTTCTTCAACAACAAATACTTGAAGAAGAATTGCGCCGCCATCCTTCAAGGGAAGTAAGTGACAAAATAAAAATTGATGGTATTATGGGGCGTGATGCTATAGTAAACGGTCAAGTTCTTTCTATAGGAAACAAAATATTAGGCGCAAAAGTTGTTGCAGTTACAGATGATGCCGTATGGTTTGTTTACAAAGGTGAACGCTTTCAGGTAAAATTGCCTTTGTTGTAATTAAAACATAATTAAAAACCGGTGGTTTTAAGCCACCGGTTTTTTTATTTAAATTTACCCCAAAATATTTGCTCAGGTTCAAGTTGAAAGCCCGTTTGTTCTTTTACTCTCTTTTGAACTTCTTTAATTAAATCGTAAATATCTTGCGCGGTAGCATTTTGATAGTTAATTATAAAACCTGCATGTTTGGTGGAAACTTGCGCACCGCCGACACTTAAACCGCGAAGACCGCAATCATCAATAAGTTTGCTTGCATAAGCGCCGACCGGCCTTTTAAAAACACTTCCCGCAGA